>CANPZL010000003.1 GCA_947589055.1 uncultured Lachnospiraceae bacterium
CTAAGGATACAAAGAATGGAAACTATCAGGAAAGAAGTAATGAAGAATGAGCGAAGCGAATGAAACTCTGTCGGTTCTCTCACAAAAGAACGAGGAAATCAAAAGAAGAAAACGGATCAATCGGTACAAGTCCATGATCGTCTGGGGCTTTCTGGCGGCAACAATTCTTCCGATTCTATCCGCATTGGTTCTCCTGCATCGGGTTCGGGTCTTAGAAGATGAAGTTATGACGATGGCAGGCGCAGAGGGGAACGATTTGATTACGTTGCTGTCTAGTGGGGAAGCACTGCGTTCAAATCCCAATGTTCATATCGAGCTTTTAGAGGGATATACCCATGCGACTATGCTTGAGCCGCCGGAGGGACTGACTTCGTCTGATTTGCCGGCAGAAGAGGCAACGGAACAAAAACGGGTATATCTGACCTTTGATGATGGGCCCAGCATTTATACAGGGCAGCTGTTGGATATTCTGGCGGCAAATGATGTAAAGGCGACCTTTTTTGTTATTGCCAGAGAGGATGAATCCTACTGGCCCTATTATAATCGGATTTTAGATGAGGGCCATACCTTAGGTATGCATTCCTATTCCCATGATTATAATAAGGTATATGCATCCTTGGATGCATTTGAAACGGATATTACGGAACTTTCACAGTTTCTCTATGAGCGGACGGGTGTGTATCCGACCATTTATCGGTTTCCCGGCGGGAGCAGCAATACCGTTACACAGGTGCCGATCCAGGAATGTATCGCATATCTGAACGAACAGGGGATTGTCTACTATGACTGGAACGCATTAAATGGAGACGCAGTATCAAACGAATTATCGACGGACCGGTTGATTGAAAATATCATGACAGATGTAAGGAAAAATAATACCTCTATCGTTTTGATGCATGATATGCAGTCCCGTAGAAATACCATCGAGAGTTTACAGCAGTTGATTGATATATTAAAGGAAGAAGGCTATGAGCTGCTTCCGATTGATGAGAATACGCCCTTGATACAGCATATCCCTTATGATGCCGCTTTTCAGACCGCAGCGGATTAGAAGATAAAGGGTGACAAAGGAGAAGAGAGATGAATTATGCGGAGGCAATGAAAGATATTGCCGGACGAAACCGTCTGGGAAGTGTATGGGGGCTGGAGCGGATCCGGGAGCTGTTGAAACGACTTGGAGACCCGCAGAATGGCTGTCGTGTGGTTCATATCGCAGGTACGAATGGAAAAGGGTCCATTCTTGCTTGTATGGACGCTGTACTTCAGGAGGCAGGTTATCGGGTAGGAAAGTATATCTCTCCTACCGTCTTTTGCTATTTGGAACGCTTTCAGGTAAACGGTGCCTATATGGAGGAATCTGTATTTGCCGAATATTATACCCGGCTGCTGCCTCATATAATGGCGATGGAAGCGGATGGCAGGAAACGGATTACTTCCTTTGAACTGGAAACAGCACTGGCATTTTTATATTTCAGTGAGTGTGGAGTGGATCTTCTTCTGCTGGAGACCGGAATGGGAGGACGTCTGGATGCGACGAATGTGGTGGAACGACCCCTTTGTACGATTCTTTCTTCGATCAGTCGGGATCATATGGGGGTTTTAGGGAATACCGTGGAGGCTATTGCATATGAAAAAGCAGGAATTTTGCGGGATGGAGTTCCCTGTGTGGTATATCCGTGGAATCAGGAAGCGATGCAGGTGATTGAGGAACAATGTGAAAGGCATCACATTCAGCCCATTATACCGAATGTGAAGGAATTACAGATAGTATGCGAGGACTTAGAATACGAAACGTTTGATTATAAAAACGTGAAATATAGACTAAAACTTTTGGGAGAACATCAAATATGGAACGGAATTACTGCGATTGAGGCATTAGAAATACTGAGAAGTCAACAAGATATTGATTTGGAAAATGTGGATATTCAAAAAGGATTTGCAAAGGTAAAGTGGAAGGGGCGGTTTGAAATACTGGAACAAAATCCTTATGTGATTCGGGACGGAGCTCACAATCTGGATGGAGCCAGACGGTTATATGAACAGCTTACAAAGCATTTTACAAACCGCAGGATTCTTTATATAATAGGTGTATTGGAAGATAAAGAACATCAGGCAATGCTGGCGATGCTGGCACCTTTGGCGGAGCGGATTTTTGTTTTGACCGTTCCGGGGCAGGAACGGGCGTTGCCTGCAGAGCGGCTGGCGGAAGAGGTACGCCCCTTTTGCAGCCGGGTGTCACTTGCAGAGAGTCCGGAACAGGCGCTTAAGATGGCAAAGCAGGAGGCTGGGAAGGAAGATGTGATCCTTGCCTTTGGGTCGTTATATTACATCGGAAGAATCGGGGAATAACATGGAGCGGATCGACAGAATTATGAAACACAGGCTGTTTTTGGACTGCAAGCAGAAAATCGACCGGAAGGAAGCACAGCGGATGTATTGCAGACATGGCTTAGAGCACTCGCTGGATGTTGCTAGGATTGCATATATTTTGAATTTGGAAGAAAGCGGCGGATTGCGGCAGGACTTGATCTATGCAATGGCACTGCTCCACGATCTGGGACGAAGCCGGGAATATGAAACGGGAGCTTCCCATCATGCGGCGGGAGTGGAACTGGCAGAACAGATATTGCCAGAATGCGGATTTACCGCAGAGGAAACGCAAAGGATCGCCTATGCTATCGGTGTACATAAAAATGGAGAGGAAACCGGTGATTACTGTGCTTCTCTTCTTTTTCGTGCGGATAAATTGTCTAGGAGCTGTTTTGACTGCAAAGTTTCTGAAACCTGCTACTGGACGGAAGCCTGTAGAAATCATGATATTTCATATTAGCGGGCTGGCAGATGGAGGATACTACGATGGTGATAGGGAGCAGAACCTTTGACACGGAACACGAGATTTATATAATGGGGATTTTGAATGTGACGCCGGATTCTTTTTCGGACGGAGGCAGATATAACCGGTTGGACCAGGCGTTGTTTCACGGAGAATCCCTTATGCGGGCGGGAGCAGATATTTTAGATATAGGCGGAGAATCTACCCGCCCCGGACATCAGACGATTTCGGATGAAGAGGAATTAGAGCGGGTCTGTCCGGTGATCCAAGCGCTTCGTAAACGACTGGATATTCCGGTTTCACTGGATACCTATAAGGCGTCAGTGGCGAAAGCCGGTATACAGGCAGGAGCGGATATGATAAATGATATTTGGGGATTAAAATGGGATCAAAACATGGCAAACGTCGTTGCGGAAGCAGGAGTATCCGTCTGTCTGGTGCATAATCGGAAAAATGCAGAATATGAAAACTATCTGCAAGATGTAGTCGAGGACTTGCGGGAAAGTCTGGCGTTAGCGGAGCAGGCAGGGATTGATAAGGAAAAGGTGTGTATTGATCCGGGAATTGGGTTTGCAAAAAATCTCAGGCAAAATCTACAGCTTATGAACCATTTGGATTGCTTACAGGCGTTGAAAATGCCAATCTTATTGGGAACCTCCCGGAAATCCATGATCGGTCTTACGCTGGATCTGCCGGTGGATCAACGGGAGGAAGGAACCATCGCAACCACCGTCATGGGAATCCTGAAGGGCTGTTCCATTATACGGGTACACGACGTTACCGGGAATCTTCGGGCGGCAAAGATGACGCTGGCAATGCTGCGGGCATGAGATGTACATAAGGGAAAGGCTTGGAAGGAAAATATGGACGAGATAAAAATATCGAATTTAGAGGTATTCGGTCATCATGGCGTATATGCAGAAGAGAATACGCTGGGACAGAAGTTTCTGGTGACAGCCCGTTTATTTACGGATACCAAAAAAGCAGGAAAAACAGACGCTTTGGAGGATTCTATTGACTATGGCGATGTCTGCCGCATCATAAAACAGGTGATGGAGGAGCAGAATTATAAACTGCTGGAAACGGTAGCGGAAAAAGTAGCGCAATGTCTGCTTTGCACGTATCCTTCTCTGGAGGGATTGCAGTTGGAGATTAAGAAGCCATGGGCCCCGATCATGCTTCCGATAGATACTGTTTCCGTTGTGATCGAACGAAGCTGGCATACGCTCTGCCTTAGCATCGGTTCTAATCTGGGGAATCGAAAGGAACATTTAGATTATGGCGTAGAACGTCTTCGTCAGAATCCGATGATTCGGAGACTGCGGGTATCCACATATCTGGAAACAGAGCCTTACGGTTACACGGAGCAGCCTCGTTTCTTAAATGCCTGCATAGTCTGCCAGACACTGTTATCCCCTATGGAGGTATTGGAGCTGGCGCATGCGATTGAAGGAGAGCGGAACCGTACCAGAGAAGTTCATTGGGGACCGAGGACACTGGATCTGGATATTCTGTTTTATGATGATGCAGTCATAGAAGAAGAAACCCTTACGATTCCACATCCGGAGATGGAATTGCGGCAGTTTGTTCTGGAACCATTGGCAGAATTGGTTCCGGGTTATAGAAATCCGGCGAATGGAAAGACCGTCAGACAGATGTTGACAGAGCTGGGGAAAAAAGGATAAAAACGGAAGGAAAAGGGAAGCAACATGGATTTAAAAGAGATTCGTGTAGAAATTGATCAGGTAGATCAGCAGATAGTAGAGCTGTTTCAGCACAGGATGGAGCTGGCAGGCGAGGTGGCGGCGACGAAGCGGGAGTCCGGAAAGGCAATCTATGACCGTCAGAGGGAGCTGGAAAAACTGGAAAGGCTTGGGAGCCTTGCTGATAATGAGTTTAACCGCCATAGTATAGAAGAATTGTTTATGCAGATCATGTCAATCAGCAGACGGTATCAGTATAAGATTCTGGGGGACAGAGACCATTTCTTTCAAGATATGTATACGGCTGTTGATACCCTGGAAGTGAATCCGGATACCAGAGTGGTGTATCAGGGAGTGCCGGGGGCATTTAGCCAGCAGGCTATGCAGAGCTTTTTCGGTGAGGAAATACTTGGCACACATGTGGAGCAGTTTGAAGATGTTATCGGTGCGTTAGAAGAAGGCAGGGCGGATTATGGAGTGCTGCCGATCGAGAATTCTTCCGCAGGCTTTGTTTCCGGGGTCTATCATCTGTTACAGGAACATGATGTGATGATCGTCGGCGGTTTGCAGTTGGAGGTAGAACAGGCATTGCTTGGAGTAAAAGGCGCCTGTTTAGAGGATATTCAGACCGTATATTCCCATCCGCAGGCGTTGATGCAGACAAAACCATATCTGGAGGCACATGGGTGGAAGCAGGTCAGCCTGCCGAACACAGCGGTCAGTGCGAAAAAGATACAAATGGATGGCGACAAGACGCAGGCGGCGGTTGCCAGTGTACAGGCGGCAAAGCTGTATGGGCTTGAGATCATACAAGCTGGTATAAATACCATGAAAAATAACACGACGAAATTTATTATTGTGTCACCAAGAAGGGTATATACGAAAGATGCAGACCGGATCAGTATCAGCTTTTCCCTTCCGCACGAAAGCGGCAGTCTTTATAATATCCTCGGACATTTTATTTTTAATGGCCTGAATATGACAAGTATTGAATCGGAGCCGCTGCCGGAGAGGCAATGGGAATACCGCTTCTTTATTACCTTTGAAGGGAATCTTAGCGATTCTTCCGTTCAAAACGCTATCGGAGGAGTAAAAAGCGAATCTATAGATTTTAAGCTGTTGGGGAATTATCGGGAGAAAACGGATACAAGAGCGTAAAACATTCGGAAAATAAACTGGTTTCTGATTATCAAAAATATGAAATGGAGGAATAAATATGGCGTATCAAATGTTTGCTGCGATTGATGTAGGTTCCAATGATATTTCAATGAAGATCTTTGAGATTACTGCCAAATGGGGCTTCCGGGAGGTGGATTGTGTCAGCCATATTTTGGAATTGGGAAGTGATACATATCGTCTGGGCTATGTCAGCAATGAGAAGATTTATGAGTTATGTACCTGTCTGACGGATTTTAAAAGCAAGATGAAGGAATATGACTGCAAGGAATATCGGGCATTCGCTACCAGCGCATTACGGGAAGCTTCTAACAGCCTGATGATTATTGAACAGATTCAGCTGCGGACCGGATTTCAGGTACAGATTCTAAGTAATTCCGAGCATCGGTTTATGATGTTGAAGGGCTGCGCCTCTACCATGAAGGAATTTGATGAGATTACCAGTAAAAATACTGCTCTTTTAGATATGGGTGCCGGAAGTATACAGATTTCTCTGTTTGAAAAACAACTGTTGACCGCAACACAGAATATAAAGATCGGTTCTATCCGGGTACGGGATATGATGTCCGGTATTGAATCCCGTATAACCAATGGCGATGAGGTAATCGCAGAATATGTGCAAAACGAACTTAATACCTTCCGCACGATGTATTTAGGCGATAAGAACATCAAAAATGTCATTGCTATCGGCGATGAGATTCAGGCATTGAAAAAGATCGCACCGGAATTACAGATAAAGAATCTGGTAAGCCGGGAGCAGATTGATTATATATATAAGAAGATTTTAAAGGCTTCACCGCAGGATCTGGCCTTGCATTATGGGATTCCTTTTGAACGGGCAACCTTGATCCGCCCGGCGATCATTGTATATCGTATTTTAGTGGATACGACAAAGGCGGACGAGATATTTCTTCATGACATAAATCTATGTGACGGTATCGTGGCGGATTATATGGATACGGTGCGGAAATATACGGCAGGACGCAAATACGAAGAAGATATTGTAGCCTCGGCAATGTCTATGGCAAGACGTTATAAAAGCAATAAAACGCATATTGCCTATGTTTCTAATCTGGCATTGGCTATTTTTGATGCAATGAAAAAGGTACATGGCATGAACCGGACGCAGAGGCTTCAGCTTCAGATTGCCTGTATCCTGCATGACTGTGGGAAGTTTATAAATATGCAAAATGTGGCAAATAATTCATATAATATCATCATGTCTACGGAAATGATGGGACTTTCCCATAAAGAGCGTGAAGAGGTGGCAAATGCAGTCCGGTATAATACGGTTTTTCTTCCTGCATATCCCATGATAAAGGATTCGCTGGGTGACGCCTCTTATACCACGGTAGCCAAGCTGACTGCTATTTTACGGGTGGCGAATGCCTTAGACCGTTCCCATAAGCAGAAGGTAGAAAAATTCAATATGCAGGTGCGGGATAAAAAACTGGTAATCTTAGTCGATACCATAAATAATATTACATTAGAGACAGCATTGTTTAAGGAAAAAGCGGATTTCTTTGAACAGATATATGGCATCCGCCCTGTTCTAAAGCAAAGGAGGAACGTATAATGGCAGATAAAAAGTCAAATAAAGAGTTAAAAAAATCGTCAAATTATGTGAATCGGGAATTGTCCTGGCTGAAGTTTAACGACCGGATTTTAGGGGAAGCAAAAGATAAACTGATTCCTCCCTTTGAGCGAATCAAGTTTCTAGGGATTACTGCGTCCAATCTGGATGAATTCTTTATGGTACGGATCGCCTCTTTAATGGATATGGTACATGCCGGTTATGAAAAACCGGACATTGCTGGACTTACCCCGGCAAAACAACTGGAAGCGATCATTCCGGAAACAAAGGCATTTATGAACAGTCAGTATATCACCTATAATCGTTCCCTTCTTCCGCTTTTGGAAAAGAACGGTCTGCGTGTGATCACCCATCATGAGGATTTGACGGAAGCGCAGGGGCAGTATGTGGATGATTTTTTCAATAAGGATGTGTATCCGGTGCTGACCCCTATGGCAGTAGATGCCTCAAGGCCCTTTCCGTTGATTCGGAATAAGACGTTAAATATTGGGGCTTTGATCCGGAAAAAGGATTCAGAGGAAACGGAAATCGCAACGGTACAGGTTCCTTCTGTGCTTCCACGAATCGTACACGTTCCGGGAAATCAGGAGGGTGTGCAGGAAGTGATTTTATTAGAGCAGGTAATCGAAAAAAATATCGCAAAGCTGTTTTTAAACTATGAGGTGATCTGTGTCCATCCCTATCGGATCATGCGAAATGCGGATTTAACGATTGATGAAGATGATGCGGCGGATTTGTTAAAGGAGATTGAAAAGCAGATTAAACAGCGGCAATGGGGAGAGGTTATACGCTTAGAGGTAGAGGAAAATATTGATAAAGCGTTATTAAAAGAACTGACGAAGCAGCTCCATGTTGCCAAAGAAAACATATTCTTTATCAATGGGCCGCTGGATCTTACGTTTTTAAGCAAGCTGAGCGGATTAGAGGGATACGACCATTTAAGGAATCCCCAATATACCCCGCAGCCATTACCGGAATGGAATCAGGAGGAAAGTATTTTTGACCAGATTAAACGGAAAGATATTTTTCTGCATCATCCGTATGAGACCTTTGAACCGGTGGTGCAACTGATTCGGCAGGCGGCAGTGGATCCGAATGTACTGGCAATCAAGCAGACCCTGTATCGGGTATCCAGCAATTCGCCGATCATAGCCGCACTGGCATTGGCGGCGGAAAACGGAAAACAGGTTACGGTATTAGTCGAGCTGAAGGCTCGGTTTGATGAAGAAAACAACATCAACTGGGCAAAGATGCTGGAAAAAACCGGCTGCCACGTGATTTACGGTTTACGGGGCTTAAAGACCCATTCTAAGATTGCTTTGGTGGTTCGACGGGAAGAAGACGGAATTAAGCGGTATGTACATCTTGGTACTGGTAATTATAATGACGTTACCGCCCGTTTATATACGGATACGGGAATTCTGACCGCCTCGGATTCCATTGGCGAGGATGCGACCGCAGTGTTCAATATGCTGTCCGGCTATTCGGAACCGGCCAGCTGGAATAAGCTGGCGGTTGCACCAATTTGGTTGAAAAATACGTTATTGGAATTGATCCGGCGGGAAACGGAAAATGCAAAAGCCGGTAAGCAGGCACATATCATTGCGAAAATGAATTCCATCTGTGATCCTAAGATAATGGAAGCCCTATACGAAGCCTCAAATACCGGAGTGGAGATTGATCTGATCGTTCGGGGAATCTGCTGCCTGCGGGCAGGGGTGCCGGGTCTGAGTGAACATATACGGGTGCGTTCGATCGTTGGAAATTATCTGGAGCATGCAAGAATCCTGTATTGTTATAATGACGGATTTGAAGAGGTCTATATGGGAAGTGCCGATTGGATGCCACGAAATCTGGATAAGCGGGTGGAGATCATGTTCCCGGTAGAGGACGAGGAAGCAAAACAGCAGGCAAAACATATTCTGGATGTACAGCTTTCAGATACCTTAAAAGCATATATATTGCAGCCGGACGGTACTTATGTAAAACAGGATCTTCGTGGGAAAAAACGGATTTCCGCACAGGATACCTTCTGTAAGGAAGCGGTGGAAGCAGCCAGAAAGGAAAAAGCAGTAGGGGAAGATCGGCGAACCTTTGAACCGATCACAGCCGATGCGTCTTTCTAATTACATTCGTTTGAGCTTAAAACAGGAAGGGTATCTGTCGGACTGCGAATGAGTGCGGAGGATTAGTTTGCTAGAAACCCGAATACTGCGTTATACTGGGAAACTATTTATGAACATGTCTGGGGCGGGAAATAGCAGAAATCATACATGAAAAGGGGCTTTGTCTCGAGGAATATTACGAAAAATATCTCTTGCCCTGACTGGAAAAGCTTGTTATAATCTAACTTGTGCAAGCGGGCATGGCGGAATTGGCAGACGCGCTAGATTTAGGTTCTAGTGTCCCCGACGTGCAGGTTCAAGTCCTGTTGCCCGCATGGAATAAATCCCAAAGAATCTAAGAAAATCAAAGGTTCTTTGGGATTTGTTATTGTATATGATTAAAAGTAACAAGAAAAACCGGAACATTTTAGATATATCCTTATATTGCAGGCAATCCGACAGAAGGGATTGCAAACGAAAGATGGGAAAAAATGGATCTTGAAAAAAATACATTATCAAGCGGGATTGGACATAGAAAAAATTGCACAGATATTCATATAATAGTATAATTATTTATATAAAGGAAAGGAGGTACAAAAATGTCGGATTATTTTGGAAAAGAAGTCCCAAAGCTGGGATTTGGGCTTATGCGTCTGCCGAAAAAGGGACCATTTACGGATATCGAACAGGTAAAAGAAATGGTGGACCTTTTTTTACAGGCAGGCTGTACGTATTTCGATACGGCATTTGTCTATCTTGGTTCCGAGGCGGCAATAAAAAAAGCGTTGGTTGACCGGTATCCCAGAGAAGCTTATACACTCGCTACTAAACTGAATGCATTCATGGCAGTCAATGAAAAAGCGGCAAAAAAGCAGTTTTATACCAGTCTGGAACGAACCGGTGCAGGGTATTTTGATTATTACCTGCTCCATGCTCTGATGGAAAATAATTATAAAAAATATGATACATACCGGATATGGGATTTTGTAAGAGAACAAAAAGAAAAAGGACTGATTAAATATGCAGGCTTTTCTTTTCATGCTGGACCAGAGCTGTTAGAACAGCTTTTGATACAGCATCCGGAGGTAGACTTTATTCAGCTACAGATCAACTATGCGGATTGGGAGAATCCTGCTGTGACTGCCAGAGCGAATTATGAGGTGGCAAGAAAGTATGGAAAATCGATCGTGGTAATGGAACCGGTGAAGGGCGGAACTCTTGCAAATCCGCCTGCTGCTGTAAAAAAGCTGTTTGAGGAATGTCACCCGGATCGTTCATATGCTTCATGGGCAATTCGGTTTGCGGCATCGTTAGACGGGATTCTTACTGTGCTTTCCGGCATGTCAAATGTAGAGCAGATGAAAGACAATTTGTCGTATATGAAGAAGTTTCAGCCATTGAATGAAGAAGAACAGAAAATCATTCAGGAAGCCCAGCGGATTCTTGGAAAGTCTTCGGTGATTCCCTGTACCGCCTGTCACTATTGTACGGAGGGCTGTCCAAAGAAAATCCGGATTCCGGAAATCTTTTCTGCAATGAATAAACAGCTTGGAAACGGACAAATGGAAGAAGCTCTTTCTACCTACCAACAGGTAACCGGTGATGGGAATCGTGCTTCGGACTGTATACAATGCGGCCAATGCGAGCGAAGCTGTCCGCAGCATATTCCGATTATCGAACATTTAAAAATGTGTGCGGAAAAGATGGAAGGACAGATAACAGAATAGAACAGCGAGGGCAGACAGCTCCTAATGGAGCTGTCTGTCCTTCGTTACCGGGTATCCGTTTCCCTGTGCATCCGTAGTGATTTCATTCAGATGTTCTTTTTTTGTTTTTTCCGGTTTCCGGTCTGGACTTGCTTCCCATACACCCGTTGGAGTGGTAGGAATGGAATGATGTTTGTCTGTGGCTTTCATAGTTGATTCCTCCATTTTTTAACTAGTTTTCCTAAAAGATAAAAAAACATACGAAAATCTTACGATCCACATTTTGTTAATGAAAAAGGTCATGGATTGTGATATGATGACCTTATTATACAGGAGGTGGCGGCATGGCAAGAGAAGAACAAATGTATTTACATATCGTGATTTCTCAGACTGCAACAAGATTCGGTTACCTGTTGCGTAAAGTTGGAAAAGTGAAATATAATCATGCGGCCGTGGCGCTGGATTCGAACTTGGACGAAATGTATTCTTTTGCAAGAAAGCAGCATTCTGCCGCTTTACTGGGCGGTTTGGTACATAAAAGTGTAGAACGGTATACACTCCGTAAAAAATCAGATGTGCAGGTAGTGATTTTTCGGATACCCGTTACCGGCAGACAGTATGAAATGGCAAGAAAGATGATTCGGGATATTGAAAATGACAGAGAATATATGTACAATCTATTATCTGTTTTAACTTGGCCTCTTACAAAGGGGTTTGGAATCTATAAGGCATACTCTTGCATTGAATTTACTATGACATTGCTGGAGCAAATCGGATATACATTGTCCAAGCCGCCATATCAGTATACGCCGGATGATCTGTTGGAGTTATTTTCGGATACGATATGCTTTCAAGGGAATCTTTTGGATTATAAGAAGGATGCGGAGCAGGATGATAATTATTTTCTTGCGATCAACTTTCAACAGGTGCTTCAGAGCTGTACTACGGTAAAAGAGTTGATGAAACGTACCCTGTTAAGCCGTACAGCATAGAGCCGGCAAAAAAGGATTCTTTAGGTATATGGTTTCTATCCTTGATGTACCGGAAAGCAGAGATGCGTAAAAAGGGTATATTGGGAATATACCGTATAACCCTTAAAGGTGTATTTATTATGTTTTTTAATATGATATAATTAAGTGTATATAGAGGGTCAATATAGGTAGGAGATGAGGAATATGCAGGATATATACAAAGAGGCAGGTTATCGTATTTACCTCTTGCGGACGAAACAGGGATATTCAAGAGAAAATCTGGCGGAACTGGCAGGAATTTCATCCAAGTTTTTGTATGAGATTGAGAGCGGAAAGAAGGGTTTCTCCGGTATAGCGCTTTATCAGATCTGCAAGGCATTGAATGCGGACTGCCATTATATTCTGACGGGAGAGACAGCAGGGCAGTATGATCGAGAATTAGCTGCGATACTGGAATTGTTCGATCATGAAAAACGAGGGCAGCTGGCTAACATTCTGAAGGAAATATATGCGATTCTTTAAAGGAAAACAGAACCTGTAACCCAAAGTCGGGAACAGGTTCTGTTTTATTCAGAAAATATTTGCTTTGATATATGAAAGATTTAAACTTCCGTATTCTGCTTTGCCTGTTCAAATTCATCAAGGATCTCTTGGCTGGGAGCCTTTGTCAACAAGCTGACAACGATGATTACGATAATTCCTACCAGAAACGCAGGCAGCAGCTCATAGATAGCAAAAACACCGCCGATAGGTGCGATCAGATATTTCCAGATGAATACAGAGATTCCTCCGGCCGCCATTCCGGCGATCGCACCGGGTAATGTGGTGCGTTTCCAGAACAGGGAGCAGATCATGATAGGACCGAAGCTTGCGCCAAAACCTGCCCATGCAAAGGAAACGATGCCAAAAATGGAACTGTCGGGATTCTTGGCGATTATGATTCCAAGAATAGCGATTGCGATAACGGTCAGCCGGGCGGCCAGCATACTTGCCTTTGGCGATAATTTTAAGTGAAAAGTTTCCTGCAAAATATTTTGCGATACGCTTGACGAAGCGGCTAACAGTTGGGAATCGGCTGTTGACATGGTACTTGCCAGAATGCCGGCAAGGATCAGACCTGCCATTAAAGCAGGGAGGATACCAAAGCTGGATAGAAAATCAGCAATACGTACAATAACCGTTTCCGTATCGGAACCGGTAAGCGGAGCGATAAGGCCGGCGTCGCTTAAGGAACGGCCTACAATGCCGATAAAAACCGCAACAGACATAGCGATTACTACCCATATAGATGCTACCCGCCTGGATAGCTTTAATTTGTTTTCGTTTTCGATCGCCATAAAGCGAAGAAGAATGTGGGGCATACCGAAATATCCCAGTCCCCATGCACAGGTTGAAATGATTTTTAATAGTCCGTAAGGGTCGGCTCCGCCGGTTGCTTCATTATAGGTACTGGTAAAGGATAAGTATCCGGCTAATGCTTTTGCGTTCTCCATTACCACATCAACGCCTCCCACAGATGCTGTTGCGAATACCAGAACAAAAAGGATAGCAACTGTCATGATGATGCTTTGTATAAAGTCCGTAGTAGAAGCAGCCAGAAAACCGCCTGCCGCAGTATAACCCACGATAACAATAGCAGAAATGATCATGGCAATCATATAATTCATTCCGAACAGCGAAGAAAACAACTTACCGCATGCGGCAAAACCGGAAGCAGTATAGGGAACAAAGAAAATGATAATGATTACCGCTGCGATCAAGGATAAGATATTCTTCTTATCATGAAACCGATTGGAAAAAAATTGCGGAAGTGTAAAGGAATTAGTAATCTGCGTATAACGACGCAGACGTTTTGCAGTAAACAGCCAGTTTAGATAAGTACCTGCTGCCAGACCGATAACAGTCCAGCCTACATCTGCAACACCGGATAAATAAGCAAGTCCGGGCAGGCCCATCAGCAGATAACTTGACATATCCGAAGCCTCAGCGCTCATCGCAGTAACCAGAGGTCCCAGCTTTCGACCGCCTAGATAAAAATCCGAAGAGGATTCGTTTTTACGGGCAAAGTGAAACCCGACAATCAACACCGCAATCAGATAAACCAGGATTGCGATTAGAATACAAATGGATGAAGTGCTCATACGTATCTCCTTTTCATCTTGTTTTTACTGTGAAACGCCCATAGTATACCATATAATCAGAGTTTTGAAAAGAAAATAAATTGTCGGTTGCCTAGTATTGCATCAAGTTATAAAAATTTTACTTTATTTTAGATAAAAAAGTATAATGATGATGAAAAACTTAATAAGCTGAAAAAATAATTTCCGTTTCAGTCGAATTAGAAGTATTTATTTTATAAAAAAATTAGCACTCACCTATTGACAGTGCTAACAACATATGTTATATTACGAATAGAACAAAGGGAATCCGCAAAGGATAACTATAAAGGAGGTAATGGATATGATAGTACCAAGTTTATTTCATGATAACTATTTTGATGAGATGTTCAATGCCATGAGCGGCAGAGAAAGCAGTAAGCCATTGATGCGGACGGATGTAAAGGAAGTTGGCGATGATTATCTGCTGGAGATTGAGATGCCGGGATATGATAAGGAAGAAATCCATGCAGAGCTGGAGAGCGGCTATTTAACGATCAGTGGCGTCCACACAAATAAGATTGATGAAGAAGACAAGTGCGGACAGTATATCCGTCGGGAGCGGTATTATGGTAAATGCTCCAGAAGCTTTTATATCGGTGAAAATCTGACGCAGGAAGATGTGAAGGCAAAATATGAAAACGGTATCCTTTCACTGGTATTTCCGAAGGATAAAAAGCCGGCGGTAGAGGCAAAGAAACAGATTTCTATTGAGTAAGGGATTATCTAAAACTATATTATACACATTTACAAAAGCAAAATGTGGAAAAGAGGTCTGACAGGCAGTTTAGGTGCTTGTCAGACCTTTTTAGATGTAAAGGATGAGTAGACAAAAGAAAACAAAGAGTCAGTATATATAAAAAAGTAGCAATATATGGTGACGATTGACACTTTTGCATTTTGAATATATACTATAAACGTATAAACGTGAAAACGGATGATAAATGGCGTTGAAGGACGAATGAGAAAAAACAATAAAAAAGTATTGCTGGTAACTACAGTGAGTGGCTTTTTACCGCAATTTGAATTAAACAATGTGAAACTGTTGCAGGAGTTAGGATATGAAGTGCATTATGCTTCAAATTTTAATCATCCTGCATATAAGAAGTCTTGTAATTTTGATGAGTTGGGTATTCGGACGCATCCGATCACCATTCGGAAATCACCGTTTTGTTTTTGGGAAAACCTGTGGGCATTCTTACAATTACGAGAGCTGATTTTACGATACGGTTTTTCCTTGATCCATTGTCATACACCAATGGGCGGTGCATTAGCCAGATTGGCGGCGCTGACAGTTAAGAAAAAGCCTTGGGTGATATATACGACACACGGATTTCATTTTTATAAAGGTGCACCAATTTGGAATTGGCTCTTTTATCCGATTGAACGAATACTGGCTTGTTTTACAAATTGTTTGATTACGATCAATCATGAGGATCTGGCATATGCCAGAAGCTTTCGTTTAGGAAAAAATGGGTTTTCTGCATGGATTCCGGGCGAGGGAATTGATATGGAAACGTTCCATACTGGTACTGGGAAGGTTACAAAGGAACAGCTTGGTATTCCGGAAGAAGCATTATTTATCCTTTCAGTAGGCGAGCTGAACAAAAATAAAAATCATATTGCCATCTTGAAGGCTATGGAGCAGTTGAAGGATCCGTTGATTTATTATGGAATATGTGGAACAGGAAAACATAAGTATAGAAAAAAACTGCTTGCTGCTGCAAAAAAATGTGGATTGGAAAACCGATTCCGTTTATTTGGTTATCAAGAGCAAGTTGAGAAATATCTGCAGGCAGCCGATGTTTTTGCCTTCCCGTCCCGACGGGAAGGATTGGGAATGGCGGCATTAGAGGCAATGGCGTCTGGTTGTCCGATTTTGGCAGCAGATAATAGAGGCACTAGAGAATTTATGAAGGACAAGTATACAGGAATTGTAGTACCGCCTGATGATATTTCTGGTTTTGCAGATGCTATTTTGCAGTTGAAGAATAAGCAGTATCGCATGAAGCTCAGTCAAAACTGCCCAAAACGGGCAAGGCATTTTTGCAAAGAAGCCAGTCAAAAAAGGATGAGCAGGATATATCAGGAATGCGAGAAAAGGCTGTTGCTTAACGCTTCAAATCAAAAAAGAAATGGGTGAGACAGTGGATACTCCATCAATATCAGTCATCATGTGCATACATATAAAAGAGAAAACAGATGAATTAAAATTAGCGATAGATTCCATTATAAACCAGAGTATGCAAGACTTTGAATTTATTATTTGTGATGATGCTTCAAATGCAGATACTTGGAAGGTGCTGATGGAATATCAGCAAGCGGATCACAGAATTCGCTTGTTGCAAAACAAAGAGGTAAAAGGTGTCGCCGCTTCCTTAAATCGTTGCATTGAAGCCGCTAAAGGGAAATACATTGCACGAATGGACGGAGATGATTTGTCGGATCCGAAGCGGTTAGAGATACAGTACGATTTTTTGGAGAAGCATTCCGAATATGCGTTTGTTGGTTGCAATGCAAAGCTATTAGAGGGTCAGGGGATCTGGGGAAGAAGAAAGGTGCCGGAATATCCGCAGGGAAAAGATTTTTTGGCATATTCTCCCTATATTCATCCGACTATTATGGGGCGTAGAGAGTTGTTTTTGCATGACGGTGGGTATCGTGCATATAAACATACTCTGCGATGTGAGGATTATGAATTCTTTATGCGGCAATTTTCCCAGGGCTATTATGGGTATAATGTTCAAAAATATTTATACTATTACCGGGAAGATATTATTGGCTACCGTCGGCGGCAATACCGATATTGTATATCAGAAGCTTATATTCGATTACAGGGGTATTTAAGAATTGGCATGTTCTGGAAAGGTGGATTTCTATATTGGCTAAAGCCATTGGTAGTGGGGTTGATACCTAAAAAATACTATTATCAACTGAAGCATCAAAGGATGGAAAAGACTACTTAGAAGGGCAAAGAAAAATGACAAGGCAAAAGCTTTACGATACCAAAATTTCAAAGAATCTTCCAGAGTATGCGCAAGCTGCCCGGAAAACTTATTTTTGGGCGGAACAAAAGGGTAAACAGGAAGAAAAGAACGGAAGCTTCGTTCAGGCGTCAACCGTTTATTGCATTGCCACAACGGTATATGCGTATGTAGAATGGTTATTAGCTGATGCAAAAAATCGTAATCTGAAACGGTTGTATTTTTTGGCAAGAGATGGTTATCAGATGCTTGAAGTCGCACGCATTATTAAGAAACGACGAAACTATGATTTGGAACTGCGATATTTGTATTGTTCCCGTTATGCGCTTCAACTGCCGATTTTTCATAGTACGGAAGATTACTTGGATTATATTTGCGTTGGCGGTAAGGAAGTTTTGCTCCGGCAGGTATTGGAGCGGGGAGGATTGACGCAGTTAGAAGTCGAGACTGTACTAAAAGAACAGGGAAAGACAGGGGATATGCATCTGTCATATCAGGAGATACAAAACCTGAAGATGGAGTTAAAGAAAAGTGAATATTTTAAGGAATGTGTGTTTGATCATTCGGAAAAAGCGTATGATACTTGCATTGCATATTTAAAACAGGAGGGGCTTTTTGATTCTGAACCGTATGGAATTGTGGACAGCGGCTGGATTGGAACCATGCAGGCGGCATTACAGAGGCTGTTGAGGTTGGCAGGAAGCTCTACGGAATTAGAAGGGTATTACTTTGGCTTGTATGATGTTCCGGTTTATATGGATGAAAAGCGTTATCATACGTTTTATTTTTCTGCCAATGGCGGATACAAAAGAAAGATGTGGTTTAACAATAATCTATTTGAAGTGATTTTTTCCGCTCCGGAAGGGACTACGCTGGGGTATGAAAAGGATGGCATGAAATATAAACCGATACTCGGATGCGAAAAAATGCAGAATGTACCGTGCGGCCAGCAGCTTCCGGTTATTCGGAAATTTGCAGAGGAACTCTGTTTGCAGCCGGAAGTTATACAGGATACGGAAGCGTTGCGGCGAAGGCTGAGCCGGGGAATTGCGAAAGTATTAAAGGAATTTATGATATACCCTTCCAGGGAAGAGGCGAAACAGTATGGTGATATAGAATTTACAGATCATGTGCTGGATCGTGAGGCTACAGTGCTTGCCGAGTCGTTAACCATAAAGGAGTTAAGACGGAATCATTTGTTTTATCGTTATATTCAAAGGCGAAAGGGAAATTATGTGCCGACCAGTTATTGGCTGGCTGGAACCCTGATGCGGATTGAACTGAGGCCGATACAAGTGTCGTGGCACCGCTTTTGGATCTTGGCATATAAGTATGCTGTTTATATGAAAAAAGATATGATACGGGCAATCAATAAAAGAAAAGCCGGAGTGAACGGATATGCGTAAGGAAAAGAAATCAAAAAAGAGAAAACAATATATTTTTATTCTTCGTGAATTAACCGGAAGAGAATTCAAGCGGAAATATGCCAGAAGTTTTCTGGGAATTATATGGAGTGTACTAAATCCATTGTTATATATGACGGTTATGGCAATGGTGTTTACTTATATCTTCAGTAATTCCATAGAAAAATATCCGGTATATCTTATGTGCGGCCAGATTACCTATTCCCTGTTTTCGGGGATTACTAATACCTCGATGGGAGCATTGGTTGATAATAAAAATATGCTGATAAAAGTTAAATTTCCAAAACTGATTTTTCCCCTGTCCAGAGGAATGATTGCGTTAGTAAACTTTTTTTATAGTTTGATCGCTTTAGTGATTGTTATGATTTTTTTTCAGGTAAAACCAAGCTTTTATATGTTATTGGTGCCTATTGATATATTGTTTTTGTTTTTGTTTAGTATGGGGGTCGGGTATATATTATCGGTGCTTTATGTATTTTTTGATGATGTGAAATACCTGTATTCCGTTTTTTTGACCCTGTTAATGTATTGTTCGGCAATATTCTATTCAATTAACCGGTTATCGCCGATGATGCAGACAGTAGTAGCAACAAATCCAATTTATAACTATGTCACTATTTTCCGTAATTGCATGATTTATTCCACAATGCCGAGCGGCGTGGAATTCTATCAGATGGCGGCTTGGGGATTGGGAATGTATATAATCGGTACTTATGTATTTTGGAAATCGCAGAATAATATTATGCAAAAACTGTAAGGCGAAAAGGAGTAGAACATGGATAATTTGAATCTGCCAGAGCAGTTAATGATTATTTTGATCATTCTGTTTTTAATAGATGTATCCGGTATCCTGTTATATATCTATCTGACCGGGAAAAAACAAACACGAAGCAAGTCTGAAAAGATGAGCCGTGATATAACCGGTCGACAGAAGGAAGAGTACGAAGATACAGAAGATTTTGAAGATCCGAAGGAAGAGACAGCAAGTACAGAAGAACAGCGGTCAGTAGAAAAAGAAGTTTTTACTGGGCAAAGTGATGTGGAGATAAATTCTTTACTGACAGATATTGAGGAAAGTCTTTGGAAAAGTCCGCAGATCCCGGTGATCCAGGTGAAAAATGTCACAATGGAGTTTAAGGTGGCCACCATTCAAACATCCGGAATAAAAGAGTTGTTGATCATGAAATTTAAGAGACAAAATACTTTCCGTAAGTTAAAAGCGCTGGATCAGATCAACTTTACTATTCAAAGAGGAGAAATTGTAGGAATTATAGGAACGAATGGTTCTGGTAAAAGTACGCTTTTAAAGATTATATCTGGCGCTCTGAAGCCGACTTTGGGTAAGGTGAAGGTGGATAACAGCAAGGTGCAATTACTTACACTCGGCACTGGTTTTGATATGGAATTGACGGGTCGGGAAAATATTTATTTGAACGGGGCGTTAATCGGATACAGTAAGGATTATATTGAACGACATTTTGATGAAATTGTTTCTTTCGCAGAGTTAGAAGATTTTATAGATGAAAAATTGAGGAATTATTCGTCAGGTATGGTGTCCCGTTTGGGTTTTGCGATCGCAACCAGCGGAAAAGCGGCAGAGATTTTAATTTTAGATGAAGTATTGGCAGTTGGAGATATCAATTTTCAAAAAAAGAGTATGAAACGTATTCAGGAAATGATACATGGCGGCTCAACAGTGATAATTGTATCGCATTCGATCGGCGTTATAACAAAGCATTGTACAAGGGCAATCTGGATTGAAAAAGGAAAACTAATGGCGGATGGAAATCCGGAAAAAGTATGTGAAAAATACGTAAAAATGCAGAATAACACATGATAATTAGAATAAAAAATAAGGATTTTGAACGGATAACGATAAAACAGGGTATTTTAACATAAGAATAGTGAAAATGACTAGTTAAAGGAAATGGAAGGAGAAAAAAGATGGAATATGATTATCTGATCGTGGGAGCTGGCTTATTTGGAGCTGTATTTGCTTATGAAGCAAAAAAGGCCGGAAAAAAAGTATTCGTAGTGGAGCAGCGGTCCCATATAGGAGGTAATATTTATACGGAAGAAATACAAGGCATTCAGGTGCATAAATATGGAGCGCATATTTTTCATACGAATAATACAGAGATATGGAATTATGTAAATCAATTTGCTGAATTTAATCGGTTTACAAACTCGCCGGTAGCCAATTATAAAGGAGAACTGTATTCGCTTCCGTTTAATATGTGGACATTTAATAAAATGTGGGGCTGCTTAACGCCGGAGGAAGCAAAAGCAAAGATTGAAAAGCAGCGTATCGAAGCAGGAATTACCAAACCGCAGAACTTGGAAGAACAGGCGATCAGTCTGGTAGGGAAGGATATTTATGAAAAACTGGTAAAGGGATATACTGAAAAGCAATGGGGCAGGCCCTGCGATCAGCTGCCATCGTTTATTATTAAAAGACTACCCGTGCGGTTTACATTTGATAACAATTACTTTAATGCCCGTTATCAAGGGATTCCCATTGGCGGATATACAAAAATGATTCAAAATATGCTGGAAGGAATTGAGGTTCGCTTGAATGTGAATTATTTGGAAGAAAAGGAAACGCTCGATTCCCTTGCAGAGAAAGTGATATATACAGGTCCGATTGATGAATATTTTCAATATCGTTTAGGAGCATTGGAATATCGGTCTGTTCGATTCGAAACGGAGATTTTAGATGTGCCTAATTATCAGGGAAATGCTGTTGTCAATTATACAGACAGTGAGACGCCCTGGACCCGGATTATTGAACATAAATGGTTTGATTTTGGTGAGCAGGAAAAGACGGTTATCAGCAGAGAATATTCCTCTGAATGGCAGACCGGCGGGGAACCATATTATCCGATTAACAATGAGAAAAATGAAGAACTTTATCAGGAGTATAAAGCATTAGCGCTTTCTGAAACAAAAGCATTGTTTGGAGGAAGACTAGGAGAATATAAGTATTATGATATGGATCAGGTGATTGAAAAGGCATTAGCACTGGTAAAACAGGAAATCGAGTGCAGGGATATGAGATAATATTTGAAAGAGGGAAAGTGCTGTAGTCGATTTTAGCTTTATATTTTGATAGACCTATGGTATGCTCTTTATAGTTTCTTTTTATATATAGATTATTTTATCAATTAGTGTGAATATGAGTATGAGTATGAAGGCTGGTAGTGTAAGCGTGAGGACAAAGCTGTATCATTTTTTAGTTAATCGTCATAATGGCATTCGCGAACGTTATCATCAGATGCATGATGGAACGTCGGGTATAAAAAAAGTGCTTTCGTGGGTGTATTTATTATGGTTGAATTTTTGTTATTATTTTCTGTTCTTACGTTTTTTAGGCAAAACGAGACCGGTTAAATTTTTGGAAGAAAAAAATCTACCTTTAGAAATTAGCGAATCGGAAATGCATACTAAGAAACTGAAAAGAATTGAGGAATATGTAGAATTACTTTCACGGTACGATGTGATTTCTTTTGATATTTTTGATACGCTTCTTTTCAGACCATTTTCAGAACCTGAAGATTTGTTTTACTTTCTTTCCTTGAAACTTGGTATGCTGGACTTTCAACGAATCCGGAAAGAACAAGAAATTTTAGCAAGGCAGGATTGTTATAAACAAAAGGGACATTATGAAGTTACCTTTCAGGAAATCTGGAACCGCATCGAACGGGAAACCGGGAAATCAGCGGAAGAAGGTATGCAGATGGAGCAAGAGTTAGAGCAACAATTTTGTTATGCAAATCCTTTTATGAAAGAAGTATTTCAAGCTTTGCAAAAACAGGGGAAAGAGATAATCATTATTTCAGATATGTATTTGCCGAAAGCCTTTTTGCAGAAACTTTTAGAACAAAATGGATTTACCTGTATAAAACGGTTATATGTTTCCTGTGAATATGGTGTCAGTAAATATGACGGTGGACTTTACCGAAAGATCAAAGAAGATTTTGAAAATACAGGTTCGATCGTTCATGTAGGTGATAATGAATATAGTGATGGCAGACAAGCAAAGAATAATGGCTTTAATAGTGTCCTTTATCCTAATGTCAATCAAATGGCACTGTCATATAGATCTTATGATCTATCCCCTATGATCGGTGGCGCTTATCGGGGAATTGTAGATAATCATTTGTATCAAGGACTGCGTTCTTATTCTCTGGAATACGAGTATGGTTTTATTTATGGCGGATTGTTTGTGTTAGGGTATTGTCATTTTATTTATGAATACTGTAGAGATAATCAGATTACAAAGATATTGTTTTTATCTAGGGATGGTGATATATTAAAGCAGGTTTACGATAAGCTATATCCGGAAGCAAATACAGAATATGTATATTGGTCAAGATCTATTGCTACAAAGTTAATGGCAGAGCATGATAGATATGATTATATTCGCAGATTTTTATATCAAAAAGTAAATAAAAATATTTCTATCAATAAGATATTATCATCTATGGAACTTGACTTTTTACAGGAAAAACTGATGAATTGGCATGATAACAGCAAAAATTCTTTGTTATCAGGAACGGATCTATTAACAGATAAAAATGTAGAGATATTAAAACAATTTTTGTTATCTCATTTTGATGCAATTATTGATGCATATCATGAACAAAATGAGGCGGCAAAATGCTATTATTCCAAGATATTAGATGGAGAAAAAAAGGCAGCAGCTGTTGACATTGGCTGGGCAGGTAGTGGTGCGATTTCACTTTCATATCTTGTAGAACGGGTCTGGAAACTGCCTTGTGAAATCACTGGATTGATTGCAGGTACAAATACCATAAATAGTCCGGAACCGTATGCAAGCGAAAGTTTCTTACAGGCGGGGAAATTAAGTGCATATCTGTTTTCGCAAGCGGACAATCGAGATGTGATGAAAAACCATGATTGCAACATTGATGATAATATTTATTGGGAACTGCTTTTAGCTTCTCCAACTAAATCGTTTATCGGATTTGCATTTGATAAAGATACATGGGATTCAGGAAAAAAGGAAATTCAATTTCGGTTTGGAAACGAGGAACCGAACCAGAAGGGAATGAAAGAAATCCAAAAGGGTATCTTAGATTTTGTAGAAGAATATGAAAATCATTTTAAGGCGTTTCCTTATATGATGAATATTAGCGGCAGAGATGCTTATGCGCCTATGCTGGTGGCATTCAGCCATAATCGCAGGTTTTTAAAAGTACTTAGAAAACGTTTTTCTCCTGTGATCGATATAGGATAAATAAATGAAAGAAATGAGGCGGAAACGATGGCAATTTTAGTGACTGGAGGAGCAGGCTATATAGGAAGCCATGCTTGTGTGGAACTGGTAAAAGCAGGCTATGACGTTGTAATAATGGATAATCTATCGAATGCCAAAATGGAAGTCATAAAGCGGGTCGAAATGCTTACGAAGAAATCCATTCCATTTTACAAAGTGGATTTATTAGATCAGGAAGGATTAGAAAAGATTTTTACAAAGGAAACCATTACCGCAGTTATGCATTTTGCAGGAGTAAAGGCAGTGGCGGAATCCGTTCGGAATCCTTTGAAGTATTATCAAAATAATGTGACAGGCACTTTGATATTATGCAACGTCATGCAAAAATTCGGAGTGAAAAATATCATATTCAGTTCTTCTGCAACCGTTTATGGAAATCCTGAGTTTGTTCCCATTACAGAGGACTGTCCACTGGGTGAGATTGCCAGCCCTTATGGAAGGACAAAGGCGATGCTGGAACAGATTTTAATGGACCTGCATACAGCCGATCCCGAATGGAATGTGGTATTACTGCGTTATTTTAATCCCATCGGCGCACATGAAAGTGGTATGATAGGGGAAGATCCGAAAGGGATTCCGAATAATCTGATCCCATATATTTCTCAGGTTGCGATCGGCAAACAGGATTATTTGAAAGTATTTGGAAATGATTATCCAACGCCAGATGGCACAGGCGTGAGAGATTATATCCACGTTGTAGATTTAGTAAAAGGACATGTTAAGGCATTAAAGAAAATAGAACCGGGTTCCGGTGTTAGCATTTTCAATCTGGGAACCGGAAAGGGATATAGCGTGCTGGAGGTTTTGCACGCATATGAAAAGGCTTGTGGGAAAACGCTTCCATATGTGATAGAATCGAGAAGAGAAGGCGATGTGGCTTCTTATTATTGCAATCCTTTGAAAGCCGAACAGGAATTGGGATGGAAGGCGGAAAAGGACTTGAAGGAAATGTGTATAGACTCATGGAAATGGCAATGTATGAATCCAAATGGCTATGAAGAAATGGATTGACAGGTATCTGGTTAAGGATTGTTATACGAAAGTAAGGACAGAAAATGAAACATAGAGCATTTAGTGTTTGGGAAAGTCTGATAATTTTTATATTGCTTGGGGCGGAATCCTGTTATTTCTTATTGCTTCCATTTACGGTTGAATATTCAGGATATGGTCTGCTTGGCGGATATTTGTTATTGCTGCTTGTATATCCAATATCCAGGAAGCAAAAAACCAATATTTCAAAACGAGAAACGTACCTTACGATTTTTTTTCGTTGGTTAGTGCTTAATCTTGCAACCATAGCTCTCATTTTAAATCAAGAGGAGATTATTTTAAAAAGAGATATACTGTTTCGTTTTTTATTGTTAGCAGGAATTGGAGGATTCTCTCTTTATTTGCTTTTGTTTATAGAACGTTTATATTTGAAGTTCAAAAGAAAAGGAGAAATCAAAAGCTTAGTTATTTATGGAAGAGCGGATGAGGCCATTTGTAAGAATATAGATAAGAAATCGGAAAAGGGTTTTAAATTCCATGATTCCGCTTTTTGTTATTTTATCTCTGCCGAAGAAAGACAGGACAAGCTGGAAAAACTGCTGTTGCAATATGATCGGGCTTATATTTTAGATATTCCTGCACAAAGGCGGAATGAATTGTTGAAGTTGTGTTTTAAAACCGAAAAGCCGGTATACTGTATATCAAAATTGTCAGATATTATGATCCAGGGAGGGTATACGGTAAAGGATGAAGATAAAGCCTTTTTTTGCTGTGAAAAATACCGTTTGGATAAAAGCGAGGAATTTGTTAAACGGTGCTTTGATCTGCTGGGTTCTTGTCTTGCATTAGTAATTTTGTCACCATTATTTCTTATTATTGCTTTGTGTATAAAACTGGAGGACGGAGGTTCCGTAATCTATAAGCAAATACGGTGTACGAAGGATAATAAGGAATTTTGGATTTACAAATTCCGGAGTATGGTCGTAGATGCCGAACCGGAGGGTGCGATGCTTGCGGAAGAAAGTGATAGACGGATAACGAAGGTAGGATCGATTTTGCGGAATACCAAGTTAGATGAGCTTCCCCAGTTAGTGAATATCCTACGGGGAGATATGAGCTTTGTAGGCCCCAGACCGGAACGTCCGGAATTGATTAGCAGGATTGTAGATGAGGTTCCGGAATTCTCTTTTCGCACATATGTAAAAGCCGGTTTGACCGGTTATGCGCAAGTACAGGGGAATTATAGTACGCTGCCGTTAGATAAACTTAAGTGGGATTTGATGTATATCAATCAGTATTCCTTTTTTCTGGATTTGAAGATTATGTTTATGACACCGTTCGTTATTTTTATGAAGAACAATCGGGAGGATAAGTAGATGGTGGACAGCAAGGAAGATGGAAAAGACAAACTTATCGTATGGAAAAAAATATTGCTGATAGAAATCATTGTATTTGAAGTATTGTATATTGCAGGCGCTATTTTCTTTTCCAATCATTTTTTGCTGAATTCTGAAATCAATGGTGTTGATGTATCCCTTATGACAGCGGATCAGGCGCAGGAGACACTTGAAACCGCATTGCAGAATTATAGACTGGAAATACAGGAACGGGAAGGGAAAATAGAATATATCACAGGAGCAGATATTGATTTGCAGTTTGAGTTGACTGGCACATCAGAAGAAGTGATGAATCGTCAGACTATTTTTTTCTGGTTTGTGAATATCTTTCACGAGAAGACATATACGCTTGCTTCAGAAGTGTCTTTTAATGAAAATAAGCTGAAGAAACAGGTGCAAGAACTAAACGGTATCAATAAAACCACCAGTACAGCTCCCATAGAGCCGCAGATTGTTCGAGGGGAAGAAGGGTTTGTTGTAAAAGAGGGGATTCCCGGCAATCAGTTATCTCCGGATGAAACGCTGGCAGCGATTCGGATCGGCATCTCTAATTTGATGCTTTATGTCAATATGGAAAAAGCAAACTGCTATCGGCAGCTACAGTATCAGGTGGATTCGCCCGCTGTGCAAGCTGCGGTAAGACAGTTGAATCATATCTTAAAAATGAAAATTACATACCGGCTGGGAAACCAGACGGAAGAATTAGTGGGAGATAAAATCATTGAATGGGTATCGGTTTCAGAGGAATATGTAATTTCTGTCGATCAGGAAGCTGTAAAAGAGTATGTGGATGAAATAAAAACGATCTATCAGGAAAATGGTAGTCAGATTAAATTCCAAACAGCCACGGGAGAAACAGCCGGATTGAATTCTTATGTAACCGATTCCGGGGAAGCGTTATTCGATTCCGAATACTTATCAAATCTGATTTTAGATGATGAAAACGGTGATACTACGGATTTTTTATGGGAACCATCCGGGAATATGGCTGTTGGTGATACGTATATTGAAATCAATGCTTCAGAACAGCATTTATATGGGTATCAAAATGGAAGGCTTGTCGTGGAGGCAGATATTGATCTCAAGCTTCCAAGAGGGAACCCGGTTCCCGTGGGAATATATACGATTCGGGAGAAAGGGGTTTCTGAAACATTAAACGGCAAAAATTGGAGGAAAACACCGGTAGAGAACTGGATCGCTTTTGATGGAGGAACCGCCTTGTACAGCGAAGGACAAGCCGCTGCATCAGATCCCGGCAGATATACGGCTTGTGGAATAGAACTAGAGACAGCACAAGCAGCTGCCTTATATGAGAATTATGAAATTGGGGATTTGGTTGTCATATATACGGAAGATTCTTTTGAAACAGATTCAAATGGAAATCCTACAGACAATAATACAAGAAATCCTGCCCCGGATAATCCTGCAAATAATACAGACGCCTCCGAAGATACATCGACGGAACCGCCTACAGAAAATCCGACGGAACAATCGCCTCAGCAGCCGGTTGAACCGCAACCGCAGCAACCGAGTGAACCGCAGCCACAGCAGCCTACAGAGACTCCAGGCGTACAGCCCACGGAGAGCCCAACAGAACCTACTACGCAACAGCCATCTGAGGAACCCACCGATACGCCAACCGAAGGATCGACTGAGGCGTCGACCGAGATTCCAACCATATAGGAAGCTGGCTTCTTTTCCTTTCCTTACAGGAGATTTTAGTGTATAATCAATATGTCAAAGGAAAGGAATGTGGAACCTTGAAGAATTTATACATAGCGGAAAAACCGAGTGTGGCAAGGGAATTTGCCAAGGCATTAAAAGTAAAAGCCGGAAACCATGATGGATATATGGAAGATGAAAACAGTATTGTTACTTGGTGTGTCGGCCATTTGATCACGATGAGCTATCCGGAGGCATACGATAAAAGTCTGGCAAAATGGAGCTTGGATACAATTCCTTTTATCCCAGAGAAGTTTCAATACGAAGTGATTGATGCATCCGCTAAGCAGTTTGGAATCGTAAAAAAACTGTTGAATCGGGAAGATGTGGAGTGCATCTATGTTTGTACGGATTCCGGACGGGAGGGAGAATATATCTATCGTCTGGTGGAACAGATGGCGCAGGTAGATAAGAAAAAGAAACGAAAAAGAGTCTGGATTGATTCCCAAACGGAAGAAGAGATCCTCCGGGGCGTCCGGGAAGCAAAGGATCTTTCAGAATATGATGACTTATGTGCGGCGGCCTACTCAAGAGCAAAGGAAGACTATCTGATGGGAATTAACTTTTCCCGTGCTTTGACGTTGAAATATGGTCCGGCTGTCAGAGGCTACTTAAAAGAGGAAAAATATGGAGCGATTTCCGTAGGCAGAGTTATGACCTGTGTACTGGGCATGGTGGTACAGCGGGAACGAAGTATTCGTGAGTTTGTAAAAACCCCTTTTTACCGGGTGCTTGCAGCGATCGGAGCTGAGGAAGAGAAATTTGATGCGGAATGGCGGGCAGTGGAAGGAAGCCGCTATTTTCATTCTCCGAAGCTGTACAAGGAAAATGGATTTTTGGATCGGAACGATGCGGAAAACCTGATACGGGAAATAACAGAACCTTCTCCCTGGATACTACAGGTAGAGAAGCTTGAAAAGAAAATAGAGAAAAAAAATCCTCCTATGCTTTATAATCTGGCGGATCTGCAAAATGACTGTTCCCGCATATTTAAGATCAGCCCGGATGAAACCTTGCGTCTGGTACAAGAAATGTATGAAAAAAAGCTGGTGACATATCCCAGAACCGACGCACGGGTGCTGTCTACGGCAGTCAGTAAGGAAATCCATAAAAATATTAGCGGTTTAAAGAATTATTCTCCTTTATCGGGATATGCAGAGCAGATATTACAATCAGGGGTATATCAGAAAATTTCCAAAACCAAATATGTAAATGATAAACAGATAACCGACCATTATGCCATTATTCCGACGGGACAGGGCTTGAATGCACTGAATTCCATATCTGCAACAGCAAACGGAATATATGATATGATTGCCCGTCGGTTTTTGTCTGTCTTTTATCCGTCCGCTGAATATCAGAAGGCGGCCTTGACCCTGGAACGAATGGGAGAACGATTTTTTGCCAGCTTTAAGGTGTTATACAAACAGGGGTTTTTGGAAGTGGCAGGAAAGGCGTTTACGAAAAAGAAGGGGGACGAGGAAGAGGAGGAGAAGTTCAGCCCGGAGTTGATTCGCTGGATCGCATCTTTGAAGCGGGGAAGTCAGGTTGAGGCAGGAGAATTTATGATCAAAGAAGGGGAAACCAAGCCCCCCAGCCGGTACACCTCCGGCAGTCTGGTTATTGCTATGGAAAAGGCAGGCTCGGATATTGAGGAAGAAGAACTTCGGGATTATATAAAGGGAAGCGGGATTGGTACCAGTGCGACTAGGGCAGAGATCATTAAAAAGCTGATAAATATCCGTTATCTGCATTTGAACAAAAAGACGCAAGTAGTGTCTCCGACTTTGAAGGGGGAAATGGTCTATGACATTGTTTATTATTCCATTAACGCACTTCTGCAGCCGAAGCTAACAGCAAGCTGGGAAAAGGGATTGGGGCAGGTTGAGCGGGGAGAGATTACAGAAGAGGAATATATGAAGATATTAAAAGAGTTTGTAGTGAAAAAAACGGAACAGATAAAAAGTCTGCAAAATCAAAATGCATTTTTGCCATTATTTGACCGGGCGGCCATATACTATAAATAGCAGGAACAGGAAAGGAAGTATAGAAGATGGAGCAAGAAGCGATTCGTACTTTATGCAGTACCAGACGGTTATTTTATCAAATGGAGGAAACACTGGCAAAGCCTTTGCTGGAACAGTGTGAATTCCCGTGGGAAATATTACCCTACATTCATGATCTGATTCTTCAAATTGGCCCTGAACTGCCCAAAGATTGTTATGAAGAACGGGAGGAACATATCTGGGTTGCGAAAAACGCAACGATTTACCCGACTGCTTATCTTACAGCTCCTGTTATTATCGGAGCAGAGACGGAGGTACGACCGGGAGCTTTTATAAGGGGAAATGCTTTGGTTGGGGAAGGATGTGTAATCGGAAATTCAACGGAATTAAAGAATGTTATCCTGTTTAATTCGGTACAGGTGCCTCATTATAACTATGTTGGGGATTCCGTATTAGGCTACAAGGCGCATATGGGAGCGGGAAGCATTACCAGTAATGTGAAAGCAGATAAAACACTGGTAGAGGTAAAGAAGGGGGAAGAACAGATTCCCACCGGATTAAAGAAGTTCGGAGCGATTCTTGGTGACTATGTGGAGGTTGGTTGCAATACCGTATTAAATCCGGGAACTGTAGTCGGCAGGAACAGTAACATATATCCGCTTTCGATGGTTCGTGGATATGTACCTTCTGATTGCATATATAAAAAACAGGGAGAGATTGCAGAAAAACAGCGATAGCCCTTTCTCTCCGAAACCATGACAGATGTTTGTTGTGGGTTGCAGAGAAATAAGGGCTATTCCTGTTTCCTATGTAGGGCTTCTTTATTCCGCTTTTACGAGGGCAGGCTCCAGTGCATTTTGGATTGCCTGAGTCAATATGACGGAAGTGTATTGACTGTCAGCTGAACAGGTCAGGTCGTCAAGAGTATCAATATCCGGCAGCTGTTCATTGATTTCCTCCAAGGCAGGAGTCAGAAGCGGATACATAGTCGTGACGGTTTCATTCAGATTGACGATTGCCACGTCACAGATGCGGTCACTGTCTACGGTTACCTGAACTTCCAATGTGGAGTCGCCCAGTTGAACGGTAGAGGAATATACACCGGGAATATAGACAGCTGACTCCGTCACCTCCGGTATCCCATTTTCCGTATTATCAGGCAGGAACATGAATAGAAGCAGGAGGAGCAGGAGGATACCTAACACCACAAAGATAATGGTATAAATCAGCTCTTTTGCTTTCAATATCAGGATTTTCGTGTTTGAAGCCATAACTGTCACCTCACGTTTTCTATAGTTATATATATTCGGAGTATGAAAAAATATGACAGCCGGAGCAGAAAGAGGAAAGGAGCCGGAACGATGCTACAGCTAATTGAGGGAACCAGTGGTTCTGGAAAAAGCCGCTTGATCTATGAGGAAATGATCCAGGCTTCCATACAGAATCCCAAAGAGAAGTTTTTTTTGATCGTACCGGAGCAGTCTACTATGCAGGCACAGCGGGAAGTGGTTGCGCTCCATCCCAGACACGGCACGATGAATATTGATATTGTCAGCTTTAACCGTCTGGCATACCGGGTTTTTGAAGAACAAAACATCCGTTGTGAGAATGTTCTGGAAGATTTTGGGAAAAGCATGCTGTTGCAGCGGATTCTCATGGAGCATAGACAGGAGCTGCCTGCGTTTGGCCCTTGTGCGAAAAAGCCCGGCTTTTTGGATGAACTGAAATCTTTATTGACAGAGTTATTTCAGTATCGGATCGGGAGAGAGGATATATTGCAGGCATATCAAGAGCTTCCGGAAGGTACTATATTAAAAAACAAACTTCATGATCTGCTCTTTATCTTTGATGTCTTTCAGGAGGAGATAGAAGGACGCTACATTATTGCAGAGCATATTTTGGAAATGCTGGCAATGCATGTATCGGAATCGGCGTTGTTAAAAAAAAGCCGAGTTTATCTGGATGGATATACCGGATTTACACCCATTCAGTATGAAGTGCTGGAGGCATTGGCAAAGGTCTGTACTTCCCTTACGGTAACGGTTACTATTGATAAAAAAAGTGCCGTGGCTCCTGCCTGTGAGGAACATACCTTATTTTATATGAGTAAGGATACGATACAGCGCTTATATAAGATGGCGGATCGGATCAGGATTCCGGTTGATGAACGATTTCTGGAGGGGGAAGCTCCCAGGTTCCGAAACCGAAAAGAACTTCTGCATTTGGAAGAAAATCTCTTCCGATACCCGTATCAGAGCTGGAAGGGAGAAGCAAAGCAGATACATATTCAGGCAATGAGCAATCCCAGACAGGAGCTGCGAATGATAGCAAGACAGATTCGGAGTATGGTACGCAGTAAAAATTACCGGTATCAGGATTTTGCTGTAATACATGGGAATCTGGAAGAACTGGAGCCATTGGTGGAAGAGGTTTTTTCCGGATTAAATATTCCCTGTTTTATGGATTCCAATCGAAGTATTTATATGAATCCCTGTCTGGAAAGTATACAGGCGCTTCTTGCGATTACCTTACAGGATTACTCCTATGAAAGTGTTTTTCGGTTTTTAAAGACCGGTGTAACGGGAATGGATACCGATATGCTGGAACAACTGGAAAATTATGTCCTGCGAAGCGGTATACGTGGCTATAAGCTTTGGCAGAAAATATTTATAGAAAAAGGCAGTAAAGAGAACGTGCCGGAATCCGTTCTGTTTTGCGGGGCCAAAGTGACAAAGCTGCTGGGATTTTTTACGGAATCTTTGCTTCAGGCGAAAACTGTGCAGGAATATGTAGCAGTACTGAATGAATTTTTAGAACGATTAAAGCTGCAGGAACAGTTGGAAGAAGCTGGTATCGCATTTGGAAAAAACGGAAATCTGGTGCAGGAAAAGGCATATCGGCAGATATATGCAAAGATATCGGACATTATGGAAAAGCTGGTTACTATTCTTGGAGAAGAAGAGATGAGTTTGGATGATTTTCAGGCTATTCTCAAGGCCGGCTTTGATCATATTTCCCTTGGAGTGATCCCCCCAAGTCTGGATCAGGTAACGATAGGGGACATAGAACGTACCCGTATCGGTCATGTTAAGATTTTATTTATAGCGGGTGTTAATGATGGGATTATTCCGCATATTACAAAGGGAGGAGGGATTCTCAGCGAAGCGGATCGAAGCTGCCTGCGTCAAAGACTGGAGCTGGCGCCGGATTCCAAAAGCAGGGTATTTACCGAGCAGTTTTATTTGTACCAGAATGTGACAAAGCCATCGGAAGAACTTTATCTGACCTATCACGTGCAGGATGATGATGGGAATGAAACATTACCGGCATATCTGATCGGACGGCTGCTTAAGCTGTTCCCTGCACTTTCTGTGGAGGAATTGAAAGAGCGGAAGGCGGAATTGGACAGGGTGGAAACACCGGAAGACAGCAAGGCTGTAATGACTGATTTTCTACAGATACAAATGCAGGCAGATGAAAAACGTGTATGGAAAGGGTTGTATCAATATTATCAGGCAAAGGATCCGCATTTTCTGGAACAGATTCATCAGGGATTGCTGTATAACAATATTGAACACTATCTATCAAAGGAAACCGCCCGATTATTATATGGCGATTGCCTAAATACCAGCGTAACCCGGCTGGAAGCATATAGCCGCTGCCCGTATCAGTTTTTTTTGGAATACGGGCTTGGACTGCGGAAACGGGAGCGAAAGGAAATCACCCTTGGCGATATGGGAACGCTTCTTCATCATGTGATGGAACGTGTCTTTTCACAGGTTGAAAATCGGGATCCGGAAACGATCCTGTTATCCGAGGAGGCGGAAAATAACTGGACGAGTATTAGTGATGAAGAATTATATGAGCTGGTAGTAAATGAGGTTCGGAAAGCGGAAGAACAGGAAGATAGTATTTATCAGTATTCGTATGCAAACAGACAGCAGTTAAACCGTATACAAAAAATAGCCGCTTATGCCGTTGTAGACTTGAAACAACAGCTGTTACAGGGGAAGATGATTCCCTACCAGTTTGAATTATCCTTTAACCGTAAGGATTCCGATGCTGCCTGTGAAGGTCTGACAGCCGCAGATATTTCACTGGATTCTGGTGAACAGATTCATTTAAGCGGCGTGATTGACCGGATTGACATATGTCAGGATGCGGAACGTGTATATGTAAAGGTAATGGATTATAAAAGCAGTAAAAAGGAAATGGAAGCCATTCATATAAGCGCAGGACTGCAGTTACAGCTTTTGGTATATACGAATGTGGTCATTGAGATTCTGAAGAAACGATTCCCGGATAAGGAAATCGTACCGGCAGGCTCTTTATACTATGGATTTTCCCTTCCGATGGTGGAAAAAACCGGGAAAAAAGAAAGCGCAGGCTTAATGCGGAAAATTCAGCGGCAAACTGCATTGACCGGCCTTGTGAATCGGGAAGATCCCTGCCCTTGGCTTTTGGGAAATACAGAGCTGTTACCGATAAAACAGCAGGAGATCGAAGGGATTCCGACGATTCAGGAGAGTGAGACTGCATTGACCGGAGAAGAGTATCAGACGTTACTGAATGAGGTAAGAAAAACGGTAGGCGTTATCGGAAAGGAAATGCTGGACGGTCAGATTCCTATCCGGCCGGTACGGGTGGGGAAAGGACTGCCCTGTGATTATTGCGATTATCAGGAGGTATGCAAGCTGGATTGCAGGGACGGAGGGAATCGTATTTGTACGGTTAAACAATTAAGAGAGGTTCAGAAGGGAGGCAGAAGCGGTGGAATGGACAAAGGAACAGAAAGCAGCCATTGATTATCGAAAGGGAACGCTGTTAGTTTCTGCTGCCGCCGGTTCTGGTAAAACCGCTGTACTGGTGCAGCGAATTCTGGATTGGATCATGAAGGATAATAAAAACATTGATGAGTTTTTAGTGGTAACCTTTACCAGAGCAGCAGCGGCACAGATGCGGACGAAGCTGCGAAATGCATTAGAGGAACTGCAGGAAAAATGTCCGGGAGATCAGCATCTTGTCCGTCAGTTATCTTTGATCCATCGTGCCAGTATTACGACGATTGACAGCTTTTGTAAGGAAATTGTGGATGACCATTTTCAAACACTGGGGCTTGATCCAACGATGCGGATCATGGATGAAACAGAAGGAATTCTGTTAAAGGAGGACGTGCTGGAGCGGATTTTAGAGCAGGCGTATGAAAGGAATGCTGAAGCATTGCTGGATCTTCATCAATACATGAACGATCTGCGTACAGACGATAATATTCGGAAACTGTTACGAGAGCTTCAAAGGCAGGCGAACAGCTTCCCAGAGCCGGAGAAATGGCTGGAAAACGCAAGAGAGGATGTACTGGCTTTAGAGCCGGAGAAATTAGAAAAACAACCGTGGGTAAGGCTCTTAGTGAAAGAGGTACAGTCCGCTATGGCAGAGGTACAGGACTTACCCGGACAGATACGATCAGGATACCAAATGCTGGAGGCAGAATACCGGCCTAAAGCGTATGATAAGTATTGTCAGTATCTTCTGGAAGAAGAACAGCGGATAGAGCAGATCATGAAAGCGACATCATACAGTCAATTATATGAAGCGTATGATGATTCCCAACGGGTGTATAAGCGGTTTATCTGGAAGAATTCCGGTGTTCCGGAGGAACATTATCTAACGGAACTGTGGGAGACCTATCGAAGAATGAAAAAAGAAACGGCTGCCCATGTAACATTGTCCCTGTCAGAGCTTTTGATTCAGCAGCAGGGGGTGGCGCCTGTACTGTTAACGATATTAGATTTGACAGAAGCCTTTATGAAGGAATATCAGAAAGAAAAGCTGGAAAGAAACTGTATGGATTTTAGTGATGTAGAGCATTATGCTTTCCAAGTGCTTTCGATGGGAATGCAAGAGGGAAGGCCGGTTCCTACGGAAGCCGCCAGACAGCTGCAAGCAGCCTATACGGAAATACTGATTGATGAATATCAGGACTCAAATGATTTACAGGAAGCGATTTTAACCAGTGTTGCCAAGCAGGAGCAGGGAGAATACACAAATCTGTTTATGGTAGGGGATAGTAAGCAGAGCATTTACCGGTTCCGAATGGCAAGACCACAGTTATTTCAGGAAAAATACCGGAGCTTTTCACCAGACCTAGATGGCCCTGACCGTTCCTGCCGGATAGAGCTAAAGGAAAATTTTAGAAGCAGGGAAACCGTATTAGAAGCGGTGAATCTGTTTTTCTATCAGCTGATGATGGAAAGTCTGGGGGGAATCCAATATGACCGGCGGGTTGCCTTGATCCCAGGCAGGATTTTTCCAGCCGAGAAGGAGGCAGGAGACTACAGAACAGAACTTGTGCTACTGGATAACGATTACCAAAAGCCGGAACAGGAAAAACCGGATGCGGTAGAAGAGATAAAGGAAGCTGACAGCCAGAATGAAGAGGAGGACGAGCCGGATAGAGAACAAAAAATCGAACAGGAAGCAAGACTGGCAGCAGCCAGAATTCATGAATTATGTGATTCTTTGAATCCGCTTCCGATTTGGAATGAAGAACAGGGAACGTATTGTCCATGCAGATATAAGGATATTGTTATTTTATTTCGAACGGCAAAAGGCTGGTCTGAGATATTCAGCCGGGTATTGGCAGATGAAGGAATACCGGTTTATGCAGATAATGGAAAGGGATATTTTGATTCGGTAGAAGTCAAGAATCTGTTATGTATGCTTTCTGTCATTGATAATGCAAGAGACGATATTGCACTTGCCGGCAGCCTGCGAAGTCCCTTCGCATCTGTCAGCAGTGAGGAATTGGCCTGTATACGGGGACTTTGCAGGACTGGAGATCTGTGGACTGCAATTCAAAATTATGGTATGCAAAAGAACGCTCGTCCTGAACTGAAGGAAAAGCTGGAACGGTTTTGCCATGGGGTGAAACGCTGGAAAGAATTGAAAACCTACAGTACGATCCGAGAATTGATCTGGGACATCTTAAATACCACGGGATATTATGACTATGTAGGTGCGATGCCGGGAGGAGCGAGAAGACAGGGGAATCTTGTTCGCTTAATGGAAAAAGCAAGCAGCTATGAAAAAACCAGTTATCATGGGCTTTTTGACTTTCTTCGCTACATCGAGAAAATGAAAGTTACCGAGCAGGACTTTGGCGAGACAGCAGTGATAAGCGGAGAAGATGACATGGTACGTATCATGACCATACATAAGAGTAAGGGACTGGAATTTCCGGTGGTGCTTCTTTGCGGCTGTGGGAAGATGTTTAATCAGCAGGATACAAAAGATACGGTATTGGTAGATGCAGACGGTTATCTTGGAGTGAATTATAAGTATCTGGATAAGCATTATTTTGAAAAGACGGAAAAGAGGAATTGTCTGGCAAGGCATATAAAAGAGGAAAATCTGGCGGAAGAACTTCGGGTGTTATATGTTGCCATGACAAGAGCGAAGGAAAAACTGATTTTGATCGGGAGCGTGGATAAATTAACGGCACAAAAGAATCCGGATTATCAATTTTTATACGATTCTTATATCGAAGGAAACACAAAAGACGACTTGCTATCTGGGAAAGAAGAAGGGATGCCGCTTCCGTTAGAAAGACATCTTGTAGAAACAGGAAAATCTTATCTTAGCTGGCTGATTCCTTGCATGGTTCGACTTTTCCATTTACAGCAAACACGGAAATACCTGATTTATCGGATCGTTAAGAAGGAAGAATTAGACGTTCATGTGGAGGAAGAATTTGACCGGCTGGCAGAACGGGAAGCACGGTGGGAGGAATACGTTTCCTATGAAGGAGCAAGAGAAGTGGAGGAAGAGATCCGGAAACGGTTTGAATGGAAGTATGCGTATCCTTTGGCGGCAACCTGTAAAGGAAAGTTGTCGGTTTCGGAAATTAAGAAAATGAGTCAGATGATCGATGAACCGGATAGAGACGTGGCAGACATAGCCGGACAAATCTTCCCTGCACAAAACGGCAGACCGCAGACCTTTGACGCTAATGAGAAGGTAGAAGGTAAGATGGACGGAGCCGCTTATGGTACGCTGCTCCATCTGGTAATGGAAAAGATACCGTTTCATTGTATGGAGACGAAAGCAAAGGTGCAGGAAGCAATCGAAACGATGAAGCAGCAAAATATTATAACGGAAGAGGAATATCCATATATATCGGTCGACAAGATATTTGATATGATACAATCGGCTTTGGGCAAACGGATGCAGGAGGCGGAGAAAAAAGGAAGGCTGTATCGAGAACAGCAGTTTGTGATCGGGATTCCTATGAACCGTATTTATCCGGAGGCAGAGGAAACCGATCTGGAGCTGGTACAGGGAATCATAGATGCTTATTTTGAGGAGAAGGACGAATTGGTATTATTGGATTATAAAACGGATACCGTAGATGCGGAAACCGGTGAAACAACACTGTTTCGTCGTTATCATGCCCAGCTGGAATATTACAAATATACGTTAGAACAGTTAACCGGAAAGAATGTAAAGGAAGTTTATCTTTATTCCTTCTGTCTGGGAAAGACAATCCCGGTTCCGGCAGAAGGGATATAAGGGAATGAAACTGGAAAATACAGAAAGAAAAGGAGTTAGGCATATGAGCAGAGAAAAAGAAGAAACAAAGGACATATCCCTGTTGGGAGATCATAATGTTGCGTATCCGTCGGATTACGCCCCGCAGCTATTGGAAACTTTTATCAATAAGCATCCGGAGCGGGATTATTTTGTGAAGTTTAATTGTCCGGAATTTACCAGCCTTTGTCCTATTACGGGACAACCGGATTTTGCTACGCTTACGATTTCCTATGTGCCGGATATGAAAATGGTAGAAAGCAAATCCTTAAAGCTTTATTTATTCAGTTTTCGTAATCACGGAGATTTTCATGAGGACTGTGTCAATATCATTATGGAGGATTTGATTCGGCTGATGGATCCTAAGTATATTGAAGTTTGGGGAAAATTCATGCCCCGTGGCGGCATTTCTATTGATCCTTATTGCAATTACGGTAAATCGAATACTCGTTGGGAAGCGGTAGCGAGAAACCGTTTAGAGCAGCATGATATGTACCCTGAAAAAATAGATAATCGGTAAAGGAAACGCTATGAATTATGAAGAAGCAGTAGTTTATCTGCTGGATATACCAAGATTTGCAGAAAAAAGCGGTTTGGATAACCTGAAAGGATTATTGGAGGAATTAGGGAATCCCCATAAGACGGGGATGGCAATCCATGTGGCAGGCACGAACGGGAAGGGATCCGTCTGTGCCTTTTTGGCGTCCATTTTATCTTGTGCCGGGTATCGGGTAGGGATGTTCACATCGCCTCATCTGGTAAAAATAAATGAACGATTTCGGATTCAGGATACCATGATAGGAAACGAAGAATTTTTACAAAGCTTCCAACGGGTCATGGAGGCAGTGCGGACAGGGGAAAAAAGGGGGTATCGGCACCCCAGTTTTTTTGAATTCCTTTTTCTGATGGCGGCCTGCTGGTTTGAAAAACAAAAGCCGGATTATATCATTTACGAGACCGGCTTGGGAGGACGTCTGGATGCCACGAATGTATTGGAACCCTGCCTGACGGTTTTGACTGCCATCGGCATGGATCATATGGAATATCTGGGAGAGCATTTGGAAGAAATCGCCGGAGAAAAAGCGGGAATCATGAAAAAGGATACTCCCTGTGTTTATCTTCGGCAGGCAGATGCTTCTTCCAAAGTAATTGAGGAGCGGGGAAAGGATTTGGGAATTGATTTGATTCCCGTCGAAAATAAGAAAATAAGAATAGACGAAACAAGGGAGGAATACATTGATTTTTCCTATTTAAGCCAGTATGATAGTAAGTATCCGGCTACAGGAAAACCAATTACATACCGGATAAAAACATCGGCCATTTATCAGGTGGAAAATGCGGCGTTAGCAATAGAAGCAGGAGCATGGCTGCTTGCATATACCTGTCCGAAGAAAGCAGATTGGAAAGTAAATAAGGAATCAGCAGACAAAAGCGCACTGGTATACAATGATATATCTGCTTTTATACGAAAGGGTATTTATCAGATGCATTGGCAGGGAAGGATGGAGGAACTGGAACCCGGTATTTATGTGGACGGTGCACATAATGAGCCGGCAATCCGTGCATTTTGCAGGACACTTACCAGTATTTACCGGGATAAAAAAATCATTTTACTGTTTGCAGTAGCCAGGGATAAGAGGTATAATGAGATGATACGGATTTTATGTGAAACGGTATCCTATGAAAGAATTATCGTGACGACGATTGAAGGTGACCGAGAAACACCGGTGGAGAAAGTGGCGGAACAGTTTCGACAATATACGTCGGCTCCCGTCGTAACGGAGCAAAGTGTTGGACAGGCATTGAAGCTTGCACGGAGCTGTTTGAAGGAAAATAGTCGGGTATTTTGTGTAGGCTCCCTTTATTTGGTGGGCCATTTGAAGAAACTGAAGGAGGAATAAACGGTGATCAATTTTGATGAAGAAATCAAGAAATTCCAGCCGGCGGTTGAGATGGAACAGCTGGAGAATAATATATATAAGAATGATTTTAATGATGTTGCAGATGTGTTGATTGAAGTGATGAAGCAGGCACAGCAGCCACCCCAGAATTATGAATAAATGGATGTGAAAAAGATGAATTGCTTATATTGTGGTGCACCGGTACTCATAAATGATGTGTGCAGTGCGTGTGGATTAAAACAGGAATATTTAATAAAGGCATGGAATACGTCCTTATATTATTATAATACAGGCTTGGAGTATGCCAGAATCCGGAATCTGACAGGAGCGGAGGAAGCATTGAAAGCGGCGTTGCGCTATAACAAAGCGAATATTGACGCACGTAACCTTTTAGGGCTGGTGTATTATGAAACCGGACAGGTGTTTGAGGCATTGGCAGAGTGGGTTATCAGCTCCAATTATCAGCCTGAGGAGAATCTGGCGGCCCGTTATTTAAAGATGGTACAAGGAAACCAGAATAAACTGAGCGCCTTTGATCAGGCCGCCAAGAAATACAATCTTACCCTGCATTATGCGCAGCAAAAGAATTTTGATCTGGCGTTGATTCAGCTAAAGCGGGTGCTGAATGCAAATCCCAGATTTGTAAAAGCGTATTTGGTGCTTGCTTTGATTTATATACAGGAAGGGAATCTGGACAAAGCTAAAAAAGCGTTGCAGCGGGTGTTGAAAATTGATAAATATCAACCGCAGGCACATTACTATTTGGAGGAGCTTTCAAAAAATGAAAAGCATTATACTTCTCGAAGTACGGGTATGGAATATGACGATCGTTTTGACCTGAAAGCAACAGATGATGAGGATACAGAGGAAGAAGAGCTTGACGAAGAGGAAAATGCAAAGCGAAAGATACGGGAGATCATAGAGCGGGGAGCCGCTGCCGAGGATATTGGCGGCGACCAGAATCTGGAAGTAGGCAGTTATCAGGAGATAAAGTACGGCAAGCATAACGTATTATATTTAGCAGCAGGGTTGCTGATTGGAATTGCCGCCATGTTTTTTTTAGTAATGCCGGCACGGGTTCGGAAGATCAGTGAAGAGAATATGGATTTAAAAACCTCATACAGCATGGAACTGTCAGATAAGAATATCACTATTGCAAATCTTCAGGATAACAATGGAAAACTACAGAGCAATCTGGATACTCTGAAACAGCAGATGGAAATGATGGCTGAAGAAAACAGCGCCGGAAGTGTAAATGATACAATTATGTCCGGGGTTCAGGCATACATGGAAGGCAAGCATCAAGATGCGATTGCTGCATTAGGCGGTATTGATTTAACTGACGGGAATCTATCGGAAACAACGAAGAATTGTATACAGACGATTGTCAATGGCTGTAGTGACGAATTGGATACCTGTCGATCTGCCGGAATGACTGCCTATGGTGCGGAAAATTATCAGGAAGCAATCAATCAGCTTCAGATTTTCTGTAACCTGAAGCCGGAGGATGCAGAAGCCCGCTATAATTTGGCAAAGGCATATGAGAATGTAGGAAATGTGGAAGCTGCCAATCGGCTTTATCAGGACATCAATACCCGATTTCCAGATTCCGATTACGTGACTACTATGTATCAGTAGTACATAGGCGCTAAAGGTTTGGCCGAGCTGGATAGATATACGAAAGAGAAACTCAAATGGAGTTTCTCTTTTTTATTTGGACATAGTTTCCTTACTTCCTTTCGGAAAAGACAAATATAAAAGACATCGTAAAGCCTATGAATAAATAAATTGCAGGAGGTATTTATGGAATATGAATTGAAGCTGGATCAGGAATGGCTGTGGATTGGACTGCCAACGGAGCTTGATCATTTTCAGGCGGAGCAGATTCGCAAGGCAGTCAAGGATAAGATGCAGGAACGGTATATTAAATATGTCATATTTGATTTTGAACGAACCAGCCTGATGGATAGTTCAGGAATCGGGCTGATAGCCGGGCGGTATCGGGAATTGGCTGTTCGAGGCGGACAGGTATACGTCAGTAATGTACATGACCGTATGAAAAAGGTTTTAACCTTGTCCGGGTTATATCGGATCGTTACCCCGTGGGAACAGGTTATGGTATCAGAATCAGAAAATAATTGAATGCAGAAATGCGGATAAATAAGGAGGATAAGATGAGTAACACCAATGAAATGCAGGTAGAATTCGATGGGATTGGAGAAAATGAAGGATTTGCAAGGGTAGTGGTCGCCGCCTTCGTCTCACAGCTTAATCCGACGCTGGAAGAGTTAGGAGATATAAAGGTCGCAGTATCCGAAGCGGTAACCAATGCAATCATTCACGGATATGAGAAAACCAGAGGGAAAGTACGGATTCATGCAAAATTGCAGGAAAACAGACTTATCATTCAGATCATGGATTCCGGAAAAGGAATTGATGATGTGGAGAAAGCTATGGAGCCGCTGTTTACCACAAAACCGGAGGAAGAACGTTCCGGGATGGGATTTTCCTTTATGGAAGCGTTTACGGATGAGTTGAAAGTAGAATCCAGACCGGGAGAAGGAACAACGGTCACAATGGTAAAGGTGATGGGAGCAGGAAATGGATCGGACGATAGAATTGATTAAGCGTGCCAGGCAAGGAGATCAGGAAGCGAGAAATCAGGTGGCTTCGGAAAATTTAGGTCTGGTTTGGAGCGTGGTGCGGCGGTTTGCCGGCAGAGGACATGATTTAGAAGATTTATATCAGATTGGCTGTATCGGATTATTAAAATGCATTGACAAATTTGAGTTATCTTATGACGTTAAATTTTCAACTTATGCTGTTCCAATGATCATGGGAGAGGTAAAGCGTTTTTTGCGTGACGATGGTATGGTGAAAGTAAGCCGCTCACTTAAGGAAACGGCGTATAAGGTGTATATGACCAGGGAAAAGCTGGTAAATGAAAACGGAATGGAACCGACCCTGGACGAGCTTGCCATTTGTCTGGATATTGATAAGGAAGATATTGTAGTGGCGTTGGAGGCAAGCTCGGAGGTGGAATCCATTTATAAAACCATTTATCAAAATGATGGCAATTCCATTTACCTGATTGATAAACTAGTCAGTGCGGAAGATGAGAGTCAAAAGGCGGTGAATCAGCTGGCTTTAGAAGAGCTTATGTCAGGCTTGGAGGAAAAGGAACGAAAAATCATTACCATGCGGTATTTTGAAGATAAAACCCAGACAGAAATTGCAAATATCGTAGGAATCTCTCAGGTTCAGGTCTCTCGAATCGAAAAGCGGGTGCTTTTAAAAATGCGGGAACAAATGAATCATGGAAAAAGTTGTTAATGAAATGTTTTCATAGAATTCAGGCGGTTGGAAATACTAACATGGAAGCAGATTCCGAATCTGTTCATGAAATGGACAGAAAGAAAAGAAGGAGTGAATGTCTATGGAAGAAAAGCGTTATCGCTGGCTGTGGTGGGTCATTATCGCATTAGTTGTAGCAGGCATGATCTGGTATGCGATTGTACGGTCTAAGGCTAAGGAATATATAGATGGTACCTTAGTATGGAATCCAACTGATGTTTTTTGCATGAGTAATCGAAACTATTGCCATCTGACTACCATTTCCCTGCCTTCGATAGATGGTGAGGAGGGGACGCATTCATGTCGGAGACCATATATCTAAATGTACAGCAAAGCTCTGCGATCACTCGTCCTGTAGTACGGATTGACGATGTAGCGGAGGTCTATTGTGAAAATAAAAGTGTAAAAAATCAGGTACAGAAGCTTGTAATCACGGAATTTAAATCCACGAAGGAATTTAAACAGGTATTTTCAACCTGTCTGCTGATTGAGCTTATAACAGCTGCTATACCGAATTGTCAGGTGGTCAGTTTAGGGGAAACGGATTTCATCGTTTATTATAAACCTGTAGGAAAGGAAGCACTCTGGAAAACTCGGCTAAAATGTCTCTTAGTTGGTTTACTGGCATTTTTTGGCGCCGCCTTTTCTATTATGACCTTTAATACGGATGTCACTACTGCGGATTTGTTTGATCAGCTCTATGAGCTGTTTACCGGAATGCCAGCCCAGGGACCGGGAATTTTGCAAGCCACATATGCACTTGGATTATTTTTAGGGATTATTTTGTTCTTTAATCATGGAGGCAGATATAAGCTTACCAATGATCCGTCTCCTTTACAGGTTCAGATGCGTCAGTATGAGCAAAGTGTTAATCAGGCATTTATTTTAGACGCAGAACGGAATCAGGAGAGTAAAGATGTGGATTAAAAATATAGGAATGGCACTGATCGGCTTATCTGCCGGAGGTGCGATAGCAGGTGCATTTGTGGCGTTTATTGCGTCACTTGGGGTTTATACACGTTTGGATGGCTGGGCAAAATCCGGGCGGAAACTATTACAAACAGAAACCTTGATCCTGCTTGGAACAACCGTGGGAAATCTGATTACGCTTTATCAGATTCCGGTTCCGGTGGGACAGGTGGGATTGGCTGTCTGCGGTTTGTTTTTTGGTATCTTTACCGGCTGTTTGGCAGCGGCATTGGCTGATGTAGTGAAACTGTTTCCTATTTTGAGCAGGCGGACAGGACTGCGAAACGGACTGCCTTATGTGATTGCAGCGGTTGGCATTGGTAAAGCGGTAGGAACATGGCTGCAATTTTTTTGCTTTTCCCGTCCCCAGTAGAAGGAAGCATGTAAGAATCTGAAAAGGAAAACACAGGAGGTTGAATACAATATGCAGCAGGAACCCAGTAATGAAGAATATAACGAATATGTAAAGCAGGTTACGCCAAAGCATAATTGTGTAATGAACTGCTTGAAGGCATTTTTGATCGGTGGTATCATCTGTACCATTGGGGAAGGAATCTCTGAGCTGTTACAGAATCAGTTCGGCTTGAAGCTGGAGGATGCAGGGAGTTATGTATCCATGATCTTAGTAGCATTAAGCGTATTGTTTACTGGACTTAATCTATATGGTTCAATCGCCAAATTTGGCGGCGCCGGTGCATTGGTGCCGATTACCGGATTTGCAAATTCCGTAGCGGCTCCCTGTATTGAATATCAGAAGGAAGGGCAGGTATTTGGAATTGGGGTAAAAGTATTTACCATAGCAGGCCCTGTGATCTTATATGGGATTGTCACCAGCTTCGTATTAGGGCTGATATATTGGGCAGGCGGTATGTTTGGCTGGTGGTAGCCGAAAACAGGGTTTAATAATGAAATCAGGAAAGGAGCAGAGGAATTTTGTCGGGAAACCGGTAAATTCCTCTCTTTTTTAATGTTTGAATCAAATATAAGACAATAAATGAAAAAAGAAGTTGACTTTAAGGTGGTATTAGGGTATACTTTAGTCGTTGTTTGTGAAAAGAAAGCAGAGTATCCACTCTCACCTTAGCGCAGAGGCGACTTGGGTTGATAGCAGTAAGAATGCCAATGGGCTTTTTATGGGTGGATAGGATGCTATCCACTTTTCTTGTATTTAAAATAATGGAGGTGTACTACTATTAGCGATTTAATGATTAATGAACAAATCAGAGACAAAGAGGTTCGTGTGATTGGAGAAGACGGTGAACAGCTTGGCATCATGTCCTCTAAGGAAGCATTAAAGCTGGCAAAGGAAGCCGAACTGGATTTAATCAAAATTGCACCTACGGCAAAGCCACCGGTATGCAAGATTGTGGATTACGGGAAGTACCGCTACGAGCAGATGCGGAAGGAAAAGGAAGCGAGGAAAAAGCAGAAAACCATCGACATTAAGGAAATTCGGTTTTCGCCTAATATTGATACCAATGATCTGAACACGAAAGTCAATCAGGCGAGAAAATTCCTGACGAAGGGAGATAAGGTTAAGGTTTCGATCCGGTTCCGGGGCAGAGAATTGGCACATACGGAGATCGGTGTTGATATTCTGAACAATTTTGCTGCACAGCTGGAAGACGTAGCAGTTGTAGAAAAACCGGCAAAGGTAGAAGGAAGAAGTATGGTAATGTTTTTAGCTGAAAAGCGTTAAAATCATAACGATGATATATTAAGGAGGAAATGTCATGCCAAAATTAAAAACAAAAAAAGCCGCTGCTAAGCGTTTTAAGAAAACAGGAACCGGTGAACTAAAGAGAATGAAGGCTTATAAGAGCCATATTTTAACAAAGAAATCTGCCAAGAGAAAGAGAAATCTTAGAAAAGCAACGATGACAGATGCATCTAATGTTAAGACAATGAAGAAGATTTTACCATACATCTAATAGAGGAGGAATCGACAATGGCAAGAGTAAAAGGCGGTTTAAACGCTAAGAAAAAGCATAATCGGGTATTAAAGCTGGCAAAAGGCTACAAAGGTGCCAGATCAAAGCAATACAGAGTTGCAAAACAGTCTGTCATGAGAGCTTTGACTAGTTCTTATTCCGGACGGAAACAAAGAAAGAGACAGTTTAGACAATTATGGATTGCCCGGATCAATGCGGCAGCAAGAATGAACGGTATTTCTTATAGTAAGTTGATGTATGGCTTAAAAACAGCCGGCGTAGACATTAACAGAAAAATGCTTTCTGAAATGGCAATCAGCGATGCAGATGGTTTTGCTAAGCTGGTAGATGTTGCAAAGGCAAATATTTAATAACGAGATGCAAGTATGAAATTCCTAAAGCAAAGTGCTTTGGGAATTTTTTTCTTTGGGAAATTCAGGTTTTAGTAGTATTATGACATATTATTGCGGTATACTGAATAGAGAATGAAGCATATAACCTTCAGTTTGAAAAAGTAAAAAATGGAAAGGAAGGTATGCATATGAAAAAAGGGATGAATTTGAAAGCAATCAGAATGGCAGGCGTATTATCATTGGCATTGATGTTAAGTGGCTGTCAGAATCTGAATACGGACAGTTTCGGCACTAAGGGGACGCCGGCTTCCGGTTCTATCGATACATCGGAAATAGCACATTTGCTGACGAATGGCGGTAAAACGCTGGAAACATTGTGTGCAGAAACCAGTATTCTTCGGTTGAACGTAGAGGAAGAAGGAACAATTGAAATACAGGATATAGAGCCGGATACGGTCCTTTATCGACTGCTTTATACTTCTTCAGATGACCGGGTCTGCACGGTGAAACAGAATGGAACCGTACTGGGGATCGGAGAGGGAAAAGCGACCATTACGGTACAGGATACGATCAGTGGATTATCGGCAAAAGTGGTAGTCTTGGTATCAGAAGTTCCGAAACCGGAGAGCATTTCACTTTCTCAAACAGAAGCACAGCTTACGGAAGGAGAGAACATTACTCTGCTGGCAACAGTTATACCGGAAGAGTTTCAGGAGACTGCGGTTCTTTGGAGCAGCAGTGATGACAGCATTGCGACGGTTGATTCTGCCGGTGTGGTGACGGGTGTAAAAGAAGGAAGCTGCGTGATCACCGTATCTGTTCAGGCAGATGACACGATCAAAGCAGAAGCCCGGATACAGGTAACAGGCGGAGAAGATGAAAATACAGGGGGAAATTCCGGTTCACAGGGAAGCGGAAACACACAGGGAAGCAACGGTGGAAATAACAACAGTGGAAATAATAATGGAAATAATAGCAATGGAAACAACAGCAGTGGAAATAACAGCAGTGGAAACAATAGCGGTTCTGTAAATAATGGCGGTACTACAAGCGGCAGCGGCGGAAGCGGATCGGGGACTGCTGGGAGTACGGCATCCCCTTATTATATGGATTCTTATGCGGAACAGGTACTGGGGATCGTAAATGCCAGACGACAGGAAGCTGGACTTGCCCCTCTTACCATGAACTACACGTTAGTGAATGCGGCGAAGGTTCGTGCAGTGGAGATAACCCAGTCCTTTTCCCATACCCGGCCGGATGGCAGGAGCTGTTTTACCGCATTTGATGAGGCCGGTGTTGGCTATTCCGGTGCAGGTGAGAATATTGCAGCCGGACAGTGGTCTCCGGATTCGGTTATGAATTCATGGATGAATTCAGAAGGGCATCGTGCGAATATCATGGATCCGAATTTTACCCAGATCGGGATAGCATGTTACTATTCTCCCGACTCGGATTATGGTTATTATTGGGTACAATGCTTCATAAACTAAAGAACGGAATGGATGCTTACCGGGAATGGATAATCGGATGACTTCCCCTCTGATCGGACGTTTTTGGAGCGTAGTGATATTTGATGTATCGTAATATTTGCAGAAGTTCAAGGCATTTAAATATTGACAAACGGGAATTCATTGGTTATACTAATTGAGTTGCAATTTATAGTGATATAAGGGCAAATGCGGAAGTGTCGGAACTGGCAGACGAGCAAGACTAAGGATCTTGTGGTAGCAATACCGTGTGGGTTCAAGTCCCATCTTCCGCAGGAACGTCTCGAAGGATCTTCAAAGTAGGATCCTCCGAGATTTTTTATTGTCATATGGTATTTAGAACTTTGGGAGTACACGGAATGCCAATATAAAAGAATACAGGAATGGTCGTGTCCAGAAAATATCAGCAAAATAGATTTACACGATTCCGGTAAGATGGTACAATGAGTCCAGTGACATTTTAGCTTGCCTGAAACGTCCAAATATCCCTATTAAAGGAGAACATAATGGATTGGAGAAAGTTAATCGAAATCTTAAAAGGACATAAGGTCTATATCCAGACTCATAATTATCCGGATCCGGATGCGATGGCAAGTGGGCTGGGATTACAGGTTTTTTTGCGTTACCATGGGATAGAATCCATGATTTGTTATGACGGAACGATTGAAAAGCTGAGTACCCGACGGATGTTGGAAGTATTTCAGTTTGAGGTATATAATATCCGGGATATTTCAGATATGAAGGAAACGGATTATATCGTTACGGTTGATGCACAAAAATTCAATGCCAATATTACGAATTTTATCGGTGATGAAGTGGCTTGCATTGATCACCATCCTACATATGTTCCATGCGAGTACCGCTATAAGGACATTCGGCTGGTAGGCGCCTGCTCTACATTGATAACCCAGTATTTTGTGGTAAGTGGAACCCCTATGGATCAGAATACGGCGTCTGCCCTTTTGTTTGGACAGCGGATCGATACCAATAATCTGCTGCGTGGTGTGACGGATTTAGATATTGAAATGCTGGCTTATCTGCACAAACTGGCTGATGAAGAAAGAATAACTGCTATGATGAACAGTACTATGGAATTAAAGGATTTGCAGGCCTATGGTGCGGCGATTCAGAATATCCGTATTTATGATTATATTGGCTTTGCTGAGATCCCCTTTGATTGTCCGGACGGTCTGATAGCAATGGTGTCTGATTTTATACTGAGCTTAGATGTAGTGGAATTTGCAGTGATTTATGCGAAACGGGAAGACGGTTTAAAGTTTTCTGTCAGAAGTGAACGAAGCAATCTGGATGCAGGAAGGATTGTGGCAGAGGCGTTAGAGGGAATTGGAACAGGCGGTGGACATGCCAGTATGGCGGGAGGATTTGTGCCGATCGATGCGGTGAAAAAAATGGGACATCTCTATGATGAAGCCGTGGAAAACAGATTTATACAAGTCTGTAAAAAATGGCAGGAGCAAAATGAAAAACATTAGCACACAAAAAGAATAAGTAGAAAGAAATAGTTACCAATGAAAAAAATAGGCTGGATAAAAATGATAACGGCGTTGGCAGTTACGGTTTCCGTTTTGACTGGAACGATTCTGTTTTTAATTCCGAGACAGGAAATATTCCATGCGCTTTATGAACAACAGGAAATGGAAAAGCAAACAGGAATGTCTGCTTTTGAAGCGGAATTAAATTACGATTGTATGATTCAACAGCTTATGGGAGAGCAGGAAATCATCGGTATGACGACGTATCCTTCCAGTGATGATCTCAGGGATAAGCTGTATCGGCTGCACAAGATGTATCAGTGCAGCAAGTGGCTGTGCGGCATCAGTATCCTTTTAGCGACAGCAGGAATGCTGGTCTTGCGTAAACAAAAATGGTATGAATGCCTTTGGATTGGCGGAGGGATCAGCATCAGTATAGGAATCGGAACGATTCTTCCTCTTTGGTTAATAAAGCCGCTTCGATTGGTTTTCTTTTTCAGTCAGTATGAAGAATATCTGGGATATGATCTTAGACTGGTAGAGATCCTGCCGCAGAATTGGGCAATGGATACTTGGATTTGCGGCGTAGGGTTTATCACCATAATAGGTTTGATTCTTATATTGCTTTCCTTTGGGATCCGAAGGGCATACAAGCCCCATAAGTTTTAACTGAGGAATGATTGAAATACATATATATGGAGGAAAAAGAAATGAGAGCATTGATCAGTGTATCAGACAAAACCGGTATCGTAGAGCTTGCGAAGGAATTAACCGGTCTGGGGGTGGAATTGATTTCTACCGGCGGTACTTACAAAAAATTAAAGGAGGAAGGGATTCCAGCCATTGAAATCGCAGAATTGACCGGATTTCCGGAATGTCTGGATGGCAGGGTAAAAACACTGCATCCGGCAGTTCACGCAGGGCTGCTTGCCATGAGAAGCAATCCGGAACATATGGCGACTTTAAAGGAATTAAATATTCAGCCGATTGATTTGGTTATCGTGAATCTGTATCCCTTTAAGGCTACGATATTGAAGGAAGGAGTAACCAGAGCAGAGGCAGTGGAAAATATTGATATTGGCGGCCCTACTATGCTGCGGGCAGCGGCAAAGAACTATCAGGATGTGGCGGTTGTGGTGGATCCGGCAGATTACGAGACGCTGTTAAAGGAATTAAAGGAAAATGGTGCGGTTTCTCTTGATACAAAGTTTTACTTTATGCAGAAGGTTTTCCAGCATACCTCGAATTATGATACCATGATTGCTTCCTATCTGAAAAAGGAAAGACAAGATATGAGTTTTCCGGAAACGCTTACTATGACCTTTGAAAAGGTACAGGAGATGCGATACGGAGAAAACAGCCATCAACAGGCGGCATTTTATAAGGAGATCCGGAATATGAAAGGTTCTCTGACACAGGCGGAGCAGCTAAACGGTAAAGAATTGTCCTATAACAATATTAACGATACCAATGGTGCATTGGAATTGTTAAAGGAATTCGAGGAACCGACAGTAGTGGCCTGCAAGCATGGCAACCCTTGTGGGGTTGGTTCGGCCGACAGTATTTATCAGGCATGGAGAAAGGCTTATGAATCCGATAAGACTTCGATTTTCGGCGGAATTGTAGTAGCCAATGGAACGATAGAAGCAGATATGGCGGCGGATATTTCCGAAATGTTTATGGAAGTGGTGGTTGCACCGGAATATACACCGGATGCACTGGATATTTTATGTAGGAAGAAGAATATCCGGATCCTGAGATTGGCGGATATTAAAGAAAAACAGCCTAAGGACGCATTAGATATGAAGAAGGTGAATGGCGGGATTGTTGTACAGACCATTGACAGTGAATTGTATCGGGAGGAGGACTGGAAGGTTGTGACAAAGCGCAAGCCAACCGAAAAAGAATTGGAGGATCTGAAGTTTGCTTGGAAGGTCGTAAAATATGTCAAGTCCAACGGAATTGCCTATGCGAAAGATAAGCAGACGGTCGGTATTGGTCCCGGACAGGTGAACCGCATCTGGGCAACAGAACAGGGGATTGAACATTCCAGAACGCAAATCGGCCCGGAAGCGATTCAGGGAGCAGTTATGGCATCAGACGCATTTTTCCCGTTTGATGATTGTGTGGAAGCGGCAGCAAAAGCAGGTGTAACTGCGATCATTCAACCGGGCGGAGCTATGCGGGATGCAGATTCGATCGCAAAGTGTGACGCATACAACATTGCAATGGTATTTACCGGAATGCGGCATTTCAGACATTAGTCAGACATAGAAAAAAACGGACATCTTCCGTATTTTTACTAAAAGAAAAGATTTCTGCTTGTAAATATTTTAGAAAGTGACTATAATAGATGTGGATTAAACGAAGGCGTGCAAGACGATTGTGCGCCTTTGTCAGCTAGTTTTGAATAGTTGTAAATGAAGCATAATATGATTCATTGATGACTAGTAATGAAGTGGAGGTATTAACATGAAAACAGGAACAGTAAAATGGTTTAATGCAAAAAAGGGCTATGGCTTTATCAGCGATGAAGAAGGCAAAGACATTTTTGTACACTTTTCTGCGTTAGAGATGCCGGGATTTAAAGTTCTGGAGGAAGGCGAAAAGGTTGAGTTTGAGGTGGTAGAGGGAGAAAAGGGACCTCAGGCAGCAAAGGTTGTAAAAATATCTTAAGTCTCTGCAATAAATAGAGATGAAAAGAAAAAAGCACGAGACGGGACTCGAACCCGCGACCCCGACCTTGGCAAGGTCGTGCTCCACCAACTGAGCCACTCGTGCGTATGTCTAACGACAAGTGATAATATAACATAAGGCGGTTGCGATTGTCAACCGCCTTTTAAAATTTCCATGTTCGCCCGAAAGCTCGAAATATCTGGAGTCAAAGCCCTGAAACCTAAATATCAAAGAACTGCAGCGCTATAACAAAATAAATTAAAGTAGCGCAGGTATCTACAATCGTAGTTACCAGTGGCCCGGCCATGACAGCCGGATCCAGCCGGATTTTTTTGGCTAGGATCGGCAGCAGGCTTCCAATCATTTTTGACAGGATAACCGTTGCGATAATGGAAATAGTAAGTACCAATGCTAAAGTCGGATTGTGATAAAAGATTAGGATCCGTAATCCGTTAACGGCAGCTAATATAGCGCTGATGATTATTGCAATCCGAATTTCCTTCCAAAGCACCCGGAACCAATCTCCGGTTTTGATTTCTCCCAGTGCCAATCCTCGAATGATCAGAGAAGAGCTTTGAGAGCTGCAATTTCCGCCTGTACCGGTCAACATAGGCATGAAGGATACCAAAATTGGAATTGCTTCAATCGTTGCTTCAAATTGTGCGATGATTGCCCCGGTAACAGCCGAAGTCAACATCAAAATCAGCAGCCAGAGGATCCGGTTTTTTACCTGACTGAATACGCCGGTTTTAAAATAAGAATCATCAATCGGCACCATAGCAGCCATTTTACTGAAATCTTCTGTGTTTTCCTCCTGGATTACGTCCATGGCGTCATCAAAGGTAATAATACCGACTAAGCGGCTTTCCCGATCCACCACAGGCAGTGCCAGAATATCGTATTTCTGGAAATGATGGGCAACAACCTCTTTATCCTCCATGGTATCTACGGAGATTAAATTGGTTTCCATAATATCACTGATGAGTTGTTCGTCCTTTGCAATCAGTAAATCTTTAACGGAAACGATCCCGATTAGCTTTCTGGCTTCTGTTACATAACAGGTATAGATTGTTTCCTTATCCGGACCAACCCTTCGGATTCGGGAAATGGCTTCGCCGACGGTTAAATTCTTGCTCAGGTTGACATACTCAATGGTCATAAGGGAGCCGGCGCTGTCCTCCGGATATTTTAAAATCTGATTGATCGTGTTCCGGGATTGGGCGTCACAGTTGCGCAGGATACGACTCACAACATTTGCAGGCATTTCTTCAATCATATCAACAGTGTCATCAATAAAGGATTGATCCAACACCTCACGAAGCTCTTTATCGGAAAAGCCATTGATCAAATCCTCCTGCATATCGCTTTCCATATAGGAAAACGTATCTGCTGCAAGCTCTTTTGGTAACAGACGATAGAGTAACAGAACGTCTTTTTCTTCAAAATCCTTGAATAACAGAGCAAGATCGGCAGGATTTTCATTTGTCATGATTTCTCGCAGCCGATTAAAATTTTTCTGGCCTAAATATTCGGAAACCTGTTGATATAGAATCGTTTCTTCATCCATGCTCTGTTCCTCCTTTGCCATTCTCTTTTTAAAGTTACACGCTTCCGGCAGGTTTGTCAATCCGGGAAGCCGTACTTTCATATCCTTTGGTAATCAGCAGGAAAAACTTGTTTTTTTGAGCCGGCCCCTGTATAGTAAAATTAGTACTTGTGACGGTCTGTTTTTGAAAAGCTCTTTGCTTCCTATCAAACAGACTCTTCACAAAATAAATAGAAAAGGAGAAAACGTATGCCATTTATTGATTCAAAAATCACATTACCGGTAACTACGGAGAAAAAGGAGGCGATCAAATCCAGACTGGGGAAGGCAGTCGCAATCCTTCATAAGCCGGAATCCTTTCTGATGGTAGGGATGGAAGATAATTATGACCTGTATATGGCGGGGAAAAAGCTGGAGAAAGGCGCATATGTTTCTGTTAGCCTGTTTGGCAGTGCATCTTCTGATGATTACGAAAAAATGACCGGTGAGATCTGTGCCATCTATGAGGAGGAACTGGGAATTCCGGGAGAGGCGGTATATGTTACCTACCATGGTGTAAAGGACTGGGGTTGGAACGGCAGTAATTTCTAAGGGAGGAGCCGAATTGAAAACGTATATTAAAAATGGGAGAGTGATCAATCCGGCGACTGGTCTGGATGCAGTCTTGGATATTGAATTGGAAGGAGAACGGATCTTGCAGCTTGGCTCCGAACTGGTTCCGGAAGCGGAAAGTCAGGTAATATCGGCGGCCGGGTGCTTTGTTATGCCGGGCTTTATAGATCTTCATGTCCACTTGCGTGATCCGGGCTTTTCCTATAAGGAAGATATTGAGACAGGTGCAAAAGCGGCAGCCAGAGGGGGTGTGACTACCGTATGTGCCATGCCAAATACAAGACCGGTAGTCGATAACTTAGAAACCTTGGATTATGTTCAGAAAAAGGCGGAAAAGTCAGCACCCATTCATGTCGAACAGGTTTCTGCCATTACGGTTGGACAGGATGGTAAGGAACTGGTAGATATGAAAGCAATGGCTGGAAAAGGAGCGATCGGTTTTTCAGAGGATGGAAAAAGCGTTATGGATGTTGTCCTGTATGCAGAAGCAATGAAAAAAGCGGCAGAATTAAATTCCGTAATTATGGCGCATTGTGAGGATAAGGCATTGGTTCAGGGCGGCGTACTCAACGAAGGGACAGCATCGAAAAGATTTGGCGTGCCGGGAATTACGAATGCGGTTGAGGATATTATTGCTGCAAGAGACATTTTTCTTGCGGGAGAGTATGGTACCCGTTTGCACTTGTGTCATTGTTCAACCGCAGGAAGTGTAGAACTGGTGCGGTTGGCAAAAAAGATGGGAATTTCCGTAACAGCAGAGGTATGTCCGCATCATTTTACACTGACAGACGCAGATATTGACCAAGAGGACAGTAATTATAAAATGAATCCGCCTTTAAGGACGGAAGCGGATGTACAGGCGCTGATCCAAGGTCTTAGGGATGGAACGATGGACGTGATTTCTACCGATCATGCTCCGCATAGTCTGGAGGAAAAACAAAAAGATTTTCTTCATGCCCCATTTGGTATAGTGGGCTTGGAGACCAGTGCTTCTTTGACGTATACTGCATTAGTAGAGACAGGAATCCTCTCCCCCATGCAGATGGCGGAGAAGATGAGTTGGAATCCGGCAGGGGTAATCGGAATCCGCAAGGAACGGGGCAGTATTGAACCGGGTAAGCTGGCAGATATTGTTCTTTTTAACCCGAAATTGGAATATGAGGTAAATGTAAACGAGTTTGCGTCAAAAGGGAAAAACTCGCCTTATAATGGAAAGGTGTTAAAGGGAAGGGTTGTAACGACTATTTGCAGGGGTAAAATGGTTTTCAGCTTATAGAAATATAATCTTAATTATTATAGAATCTTAACGAAGAGAAAACGGTTACGGTTTCATTTAAGAACATGGAACATAATTGGTTATCGCAGGAGGAAATAAAATGAGTATTTGGAAAAAGATCGGCTGGACCCTGCTTGGCTGCTGCCCAGTCATTATTGCATTTTTTTGGCAGATCGTGGCGTCGATAGTTAGCATGGGTATCTATATGATTCAGAAAATGGTAGAGATAGGAGGAAACGGATTAACTCCGGAAGAGCTTAACCTTTTATCGCAACAGTTAAGCAGTGATTTTCTTAACGACAGCCATGCATATAGTTTGTTAATGTTTATTGTTTATGTTGGCTACCTTGTGATTTTTAGCTTATGGTATTATTTCATGTTTCTTCGAAAGCATAAGAGTGATGATTGGAAACAGGTATTAAAACCGCATCGGGTGCTTGGAATTGTTGCCTGCGGATTTTTTCTGCAAATTTCATTGTCCATGCTGTTATCCGTGATTCTGCCAATGCTGCCGAAGCTGTATGATTCCTATATGCAGATCATGGGAATGCTAGGGGATGAAACGATCTTTATGGTGCTTTGTGTTTGTTTATTGGCACCGATCGGCGAGGAATTGATCTTTCGGGGACTTACCCTGCGGATCATGCGGAAAGTATTTCCGTGGCAGGTGGCTGTTTTGATACAGGGGATATTGTTTGGCGTTTATCATTTGAATCTGGTTCAGGGAGTTTATGCAACCTTGATGGGATTGATTCTGGGATACATTGCATATCGTTATGGTTCCGTTCTGCCGGGAATTTTGCTGCATATTTCGATCAATTCCTTAAGTTATGTGACGGAATATCTGTTTCCAAGCTCTTTGGAAGGACACACCGGGATTATGCTTGGGATCGGTATTGTAACCTTAGTAGTTGCTATTGGCTTTCTGACCTTAATTACGAAACAGGTGGCGCCTAAAACGCAGCAGATAGTAGAAAACGAAAATATTCAAGCCAATTAAGACCGATAATGCGAAGCACTGTCTGCTCGGATACGCCTTGCTCCAGTAAATAGGCGGTAAGCAGAAGTGCTTCCCTGTGGTTATTCAGACAGTCTTCTTTATATAGCACTGCTTCCGGGTGCTTTCCTCTTTCATAAGAATCACATAAATCGAACCCATATCCTATATGGGTTTCTCCAATTTGACGAAGCATATCGTTTATATGTTCATACATTCGATTCAGATATTCATTTGCATCTTCAGCACCTACAAGATATTTGCAGGCGTTCAGCCCCATGATTCCTCCCTGCCCGGCTAAGGCTTTCATTTGGCGTTTTGTCAGATTACGGTAATTTGGAAAAACAGAATAGGAGTTGGAATGTGTAGCAACATAAGGAATAGGCGGTTTTTTGGCTGTATACCAGGCATTGATCTGTTCCCAGCCTTCATTGTTTAAATGACTGATGTCTAAAAACATAGAAAGCTTTTGCAAGAGTTCCACCACCTGCCAGCCCAGTGAGGTAATAGGACCGGGAATATCTACTTTTTCAGTTGCCGTACAGCAGCCGGTCGCCAGCAGATTTTTACGACTCCAGGTAAGACTGGCGCCCCGGACCCCTAATTGATACAGGTGATATAATTTGGATACATCATCTCCAATACAGTCTAAACCTTCCATGTAAAGTAAAATTCCGATTTTTTGTTTTGCCATCACTGCTTCCCACTCATGGCAGCCGGTAACCAGACATACCTCTGGCAAAGATTCTATTTCATTTTTTAATGCCTGAATCTGTGCCAAAGCGTCGGCATACCCGTTGTCCCAGCAAAGTGCCTGCTTTGTCAGATAGTCATTCCAATTCGGTTTAGAAACCGCTGGTTTGCCGGTATCAGTAAAAGCATCTGATGGAAAAAAACGAGTGCTTTCTACATAAACGGAAGAGACGATCAAATGAAAACCGGCTTGCTTCCAATCAGGGAGATAGAGACGTTTGATTACGTTTGTTTCACCGTTTTGATGGCGGATCAGTAATTCGCCGGCTAGATCGTTGTGAGCATCTACGACTGGGATTTGTTCATGGAGCCGGCAGGCCCATGCATAATAGTCCGATGAGGCATTCATACATTATCCTCCTTATTATTGTATCTATAGTTTATAAAATAAGGATTGGAAATATGCTTTTATGGATTGTATAGTATGATTTCATGGAAAAGAGGAATACATGTCTGGTTTTAAACATAGGAATAGAAAAGCAGAAATAAGCGGGGGATTGAAAGAAACATCAAATGGAACGGGAAATCATCATCGCAGGCAAACCGGATCAAATTGAAAACTATGTTATAGCATTCCAAGAGATTGGAATAAGGGCAAAAAGTAATTTTCAGTGTACATGGGAAAAGGCACTTACCTATCCCGGACTGGTGCTGCCCGGAGGCGGGGATATAGCACCTCACCTTTTTGGTCAGCCGAATCTCGGTTCCGTGAATATAGACGAGGATTTAGACCGGCTTCAGATGAAGCTGGCAGAGGAGTACATCCGACAGAAAAAGCCGGTGCTAGGGATATGTAAAGGAATGCAGGTGATCAATGTATGCTTTGGCGGTACAATCTTACAGCAGCTTCCTACTGCATATGCCCATGCGTATCGGAATGGAGATCAGTACCATATGACGATTGCGAGGCAGGATTCTTTTTTGTATCCGCTGTACGGGTATCGCTTTTCGGTCAACAGTGCCCATCATCAGGGAATCGATCGATTGGGACGTGGATTAGAGGCCATTCAATTTGCGCAGGATAATGTGATTGAAGGGATAATGCACAAGGAATTGCCGATTATTGGCGTGCAATGGCATCCGGAGCGTATGAAGGAAACGGATGAAAGAGCAGAACCGGGGAACCGTCTGCTGGAATTCTGGATTCAACTCCTTCCAAAAAACCGCTCCGTATGCTATACTGATACCAGTGAAAATCGTAAGAAGACGGAAGGGTAGGAGGAAATCCATATGATAAGCAAATTGATAGACAAAATCGAACGCTTGCAGGCACCGGTGGTAGTTGGACTAGATCCGATGCTGTCTTATGTACCGGAATATTTGCAAAAGCAGGCATATGAAATACATGGTGAAACCTTAAAAGGAGCAGCAGAGGCTGTCTGGCAGTTTAATAAAGCGATCATTGATGCTGTCTATGATCTGATTCCGGCAGTAAAACCACAGATTGCGATGTATGAGCAGTTCGGTATAGAGGGGCTTCGGGTTTTTCAGCAGACGGTTGATTATTGTAAGGAAAAGGGACTGCTTGTGATCGGGGATGTAAAGCGTGGCGATATTGGCTCTACCTCTGAAGCGTATGCGATAGGACATCTTGGCAGGGTTCAGGTGGGTAGTCAAAGTTATGCCGGTTTTGATGAGGATTTTGCGACCGTGAATCCATATTTTGGTGTTGACGGTATCGCTCCTTTTCTGAAGGTGTGTAAAGAATGGGATAAAGGAATCTTTATTTTGGTAAAAACTTCAAATCCGTCTTCCGGGGAGTTTCAGGATCAGCTGGTAGATGGGACACCTCTATATGAGCTTGTAGGTAAAAAGGTTGCAGAATGGGGAGAAACCTGTATGGATGGTGCATACAGTAATGTTGGCTGTGTCATTGGGGCAACGTATCCGGAAATGGGAAAAGCTTTGCGAAAGCAGATGCCGAAGACCTATATTCTGGTGCCGGGTTATGGAGCGCAGGGAGGAACAGCAGAGGATCTGGTACATTATTTTAATCCGGACGGATTGGGAGCGATTATCAATTCTTCCAGAGGAATTATTGCGGCATATAAGCAGGAAGCATATCAAAGCTATGGGGAAAAACACTTTGCAGACGCTTCTCGAAAAGCGGTTTTGGATATGCTTGCAGATATTCGAAAGGCATTAGGAAAATAGGAACTGTATCCAGATGGATACCGATTGGCGCAAGTGAAGGAGATACAAATGGGAATCAGTTATGTACAGGCAATGGTGGTACGGCAGGAAGCCATAGCAACAGATATTTTCAGTATGGAGTTACAGGCACCGGAGCTGGCACAAGATGCAAAGGCGGGACAATTCATAAATCTGTATAGTAAAGACGGGTCACGTTTGCTGCCCCGTCCGATTAGCTTGTGCCAAATTGACCGAAATACCGGTCGGCTGCGGCTGGTATACCGGGTGGTTGGAAAAGGAACTTTTGAATTCTCCGGTTATCAGTCCGGCGATCGAATTCAGGTGGCAGGGCCATTGGGAAATGGATTTACTCCATTACCGGGAAAGGCAGTTGTTATTGGCGGTGGTATCGGAATACCACCCATGCTGCAATTAGTACGGGAGCTTCCCGGTGAGGTACAAGTGGTACTGGGGTATCGGAATGAGGTGTTTCTGGAAGAAGATTTTTCTTCCCTTGCGAAGGTCTATTATGCAAGTGAGGACGGTAAGCATGGTGTAAAAGGAACGGTTATGGATGCCATTCGGGAATACGGAATTCAGGGCGATGTTATCTATGCCTGCGGACCCATGCCTATGCTTCGGGCAATCCAAGCCTATGCTTTGGAACGGAAGATAAAGGCACAGCTTTCTTTAGAGGAACGAATGGCCTGCGGCGTAGGCGCTTGTCTTGCCTGCGTATGCCGGTCAAAGGAACGGGATGCCCATACAAATGTAAACAATAAACGGATCTGCAAAGATGGACCTGTTTTTTATGCAGAGGAGGTTGATCTAACATGAATATGTCAGTCAGGATTGCCGGTGTCACATGGAAAAATCCAGTTACTGTAGCCTCTGGTACCTTTGGCTCCGGAGAAGAATATAGTGGGCTTTTAGACTTGGATCAGCTGGGAGCGGTAACTACAAAAGGAGTTGCAAATATTCCATGGGCGGGAAATCCCACACCTCGAATTGCAGAAACCTATGGAGGAATGATGAACGCCATAGGGCTTCAGAATTCGGGAATTGATGTGTTTGTGAAACGGGATATTCCCTTTTTGAAGCAATATGACACAAAAATCGTTGTTAACGTCTGTGGAAAAACAGTATCCGATTATGTTGAAGTAGTGGAGCGTCTGGGTGAGGAGCCTGTAGATATGCTGGAAATCAATGTATCCTGCCCTAACGTAAAGGAAGGAGGGATTGCTTTCGGGCAGGATCCGAAGGCATTGTCTCAGATTACAAAAGAAGTAAAGCGGGTGGCGAAGCAACCGATCATCATGAAACTAAGTCCGAATGTTACAGATATAACGCAGATGGCAAAAGCGGCGGAAGAAGCAGGAGCAGACGCTTTGTCACTGATCAATACCCTTACCGGCATGAAGATAGACGTTCATAAGAGGATATTTGCTGTGGCAAATAAGACCGGAGGCTTATCCGGTCCGGCAATAAAGCCGATAGCAGTCCGTATGGTGTATCAGGCGGCAAAAGCAGTGAAAATTCCTATTATTGGTATGGGAGGAATCATGACAGGGGAAGATGCTGTTGAATTTATCATGGCAGGCGCCACAGCGGTGGCGGTCGGAACAGCGACCTTCCATGACCCTATGGCGGCAGTCCGGATTGTAAACGAGATAAAAGCGTATATGGAGCAGTATGGAATACAGGATATTTCTGAATTAAAAGGTTGCGTATAAGAAAAGCGAGAAATTTATCCTTTGATTTTGGTTGAAAGACAACATATGAAATGCTATACTGAATGGCAGGATAGAAAAGCTGCATAAGTAAGGAGGTTCGACGGGTGGAGAAGTATAAAGAGGCTTTTATTGAATTTATGATCGATTGCAATGTATTAAAATTCGGAGATTTTGTAACGAAAAGCGGCAGAAACACTCCTTTTTTTGTAAATACAGGCTTTTACAGGACAGGTTCCCAGCTTCGGCGGCTGGGGGCTTATTATGCAGAAGCGATTCACGATGCATATGGGCTTGACTTTGATATTTTGTTCGGTCCGGCCTATAAAGGAATCCCGTTAAGTGTTGCAGCTGCAATGTCCATTGATGAAAAATATGGGAAAGAAATCAAATACTGTTCCAATCGGAAGGAAAGGAAGGATCATGGCGACACTGGAATCCTCCTTGGCAGTCCAATCCAAGACGGAGATAAGCTTGTGATAATTGAGGATGTTACCACTGCTGGCACATCAATACAGGAAACTCTGCCGATCATCCAGGCACAGGGAAAGGTAGAGATAATCGGAATGGTCGTGTCAGTTGATCGAATGGAACGTGGACAGGGAACAAAAAGTGCTTTAAAGGAAATCGAAGAAACGTATGGTATAAAGACAACTGCGATCGTTACAATGGCAGAGGTGGTAGAACATCTGTATAATCGTCCATATCAGGGGAAAATTATCATTGATGACGCCTTAAAGGCAGAAATCGACCGCTATTATGAGCAATACGGTGTAAAATAGGAGGGTACGAATATGAAAGAGCGAATCTATAAGACAATTTCCCATACCGGTGTATGGAGCATGGTATTAGGAATTATCGTTATTTGTCTCAGCGTAGCTGGGGGTGTGGTTTTGATCGTCAATGGAGCAAGGTTACTAAAGACAAAGTCGGAAATAATGTTTTAGTTCAGAAATCAGATGTTACGGTAGATAAGGGGAGGCATTGACTTCCCCTTTTATGTGAATATTTTTTAATAAAAAAAGTTAAACAGGAAGAAAGATGGATAGCAGAAAAAGATTTCGTGTCATATGTCTGATCATTTTTATAATATATATCATTGGAATCGTGTATTTTCTATTGCTGAGTGATATATATGGAAGAAGCAATGGATATACGGATTATCGGTACAATCTGATCCCATTTTTGGAAATTAAACGATTTATGCACAGCTTTTTAAGTGATGGAAGCATAACATTTACGGATGTTTTTATAAATTTGGTGGGAAACGTAGTCGCATTCATTCCCTTTGGCGCCTTGATCCGCTGGGTCAGGAATTGTAAAACCGGTTTCCCGATCGCTGTTTTATATACATTTCTGTTCAGTCTCGCCATTGAATTGATTCAGTTTTTCACCAGGGTAGGGGTGTTTGATGTTGACGACCTGATCTTGAATACCTGCGGTGGAGCCATTGGATATATCTGCTATCGTATCCTTCGGTTTCTCGACAGAAGGAGGTATCGGAATGACAAAAAAGAAGAATCATAAACCATACCGGTTTAAGGACGTAAAGCATTCGCCGGATGGAATGCTCTCTTGCGGTCTGGCAGTGTTCTCGTTTCTAGGGCTGGCGTTTGCGTTTATTATAACGATTCGGGCAAGAGGACAAGCCGGCGGCTGGATTGGGCTTTTAGGCTTAGCGGCTTTTCTTTTTTCGATTCTGGGACTGATTTTTGCCATTATAAGCTGGAAGGACGAAGAAGCCTCAGATATGTCGAAACGGGCTGGAACACTCTCAAATATTGCTTTGATTATTGTGAATGTTATTGTGATAATTCTGGGTTTTATTTGATTATTAGCACAAAAAGAAAGGATTGGAAAAAAGTGATATGACTCGTCTGGAACAACAAATGCAGTTTTTAATGGAAGTGGATAAGTTAAAGAGTGTTCAACGTCAAACATATCTGATTCATACCCATCGGCAGGAGAATGATGCAGAGCATTCTTGGCATCTGGCAATTATGTGTATGCTGTTAGAGGAATATTCGAATGCTAAGATTGATAAACTAAGGGTAATGGAGATGGTTCTGATACATGATATAGTTGAGATTGATGCAGGCGATACCTATGCTTATGATGTGAAAGGGAATGAAACAAAACGGGAACGGGAGCTTCAGGCGGCAAAACGTCTGTTTCAGATGCTGCCAGAGGATCAGGAGGTTTGGTTTTGGCAGCTTTTTAATGAATTTGAAGAGGGAAAGACGCCGGAGGCGAAATTTGCCAATTCGTTAGATAAGATTCAGCCGATTCTGCTTAACGATGCGAATGGCGGGATTAGCTGGAGAGAACATGGGGTTTTGGAAAAACAGATAAGAGATCGGAATAAAAACACCCCGGAGGGATCGGAGACGTTATGGGCATATGCCGAGAAACGGATTGCAGAAAATGTAGACAAAGGAAATATACAGCGATAATCCGTGAATAGTAAATCTTAAATAGAAAACATAAATAGTAAATCTTAAAATCTTAGAAAGCAGGAAAAAAGGAAGCAGAATATGGATGGGAATGACTTAATGCAGGAGAAGGATGGTATTGAAGAACGACTGGTTCTGGCATGGGATCGGATTTTGGAAATCCCACATGAACAGATAATAAAACAGCCATATCGAGATTATTTTCAGGAGATGGCACGCTACCTTTTGACAGGGAAGGAACAGATGCATACATCCTATACGGATTATACCCTTGAAGAGCTTCAGCAGATGAATCAGAACATGTATGGAGATCTTCTGCCGGAAGCATATGAAACAAGCTATGGGAATCCGGCCTGGGCAGTGAAACAGATGGGCGAAGGTTATGGCCCTATGCTGTCCTTTTTATATGCGGAGTTAAAGGGAGTACCGAACTATGCTAAAAATGCGAGAAAATTAGAGCTGGTATCCTTTTTAGAGTTGTTCGTCCAGATTTATAACTGTTTTGAACATGAAGAAGAAATAACGCCTAGACAGCTTCGGCAAATCATTTATGAATTTTATTATGACAACTGCGATATTTTGATACCATACCGCATTCGGGAACAGTACGATAACCGTCTGGATCGCTGGATTCGACTGGTAGAGGAAAGCGACCTGATGGACTTACGGTATCTGTATGCGTACGGTGAATATATTTCGGAGTATGAGTTAAGGACCGCAGCCTTTTTGAACCAAATGCCGGAGGCGGAGATAGAAGCACTTGCCTTTACCTATACGGACGGATACCGGGAAGGGTTTGAAATTGCAGGAATTGATTTAACGAAGAAAAAATATGTCGGTCTCCAATATGCTATCGGACAGGAACGGATCGTTCGTTCTGCAATAAAACAATTTCGGGCGTTGGGATTAGAACCTGTAATCTATTGTCCGCCGCTTAGCCGCATCAACCAAAAGCAAAACCAGAGAGCCGGTATTACCGGAACGCCGGTAAACCGGCAGTATGCTTATGATCATCGTTTTGATGAAGGACTTTACCTGGATAAGGCTTTCATGGAGCGAAAACTAGAGGTGTTAGCAAATAGCTACGCAGCCTGCAAAAACTTGACAGAGCTTTTTGCAGGACCGGCAGTTATGGAAACCTTTGGAGAAACGCCTTTTGAGCCAATATCCAAAAAGGACTGTATTACCCTTAGTGATAAGCAGGAAAAGCTTTCAGTGGAATATACATCACTGGCAGGCAGAATTGTGAATCAATATATAAACAGAAAAGAATATAGTTTTACGATTATTGCATATCCTTCTCCGGAGATCGGAGAGGATTTTGAGGAGATTTTTCGGGAAACCGTGAAGGTAAATACCTTAGATAAAAAGCTGTATCGTCAGATACAGGAAACGATGATCGAGGAGCTGAATCAGGCAAAAGAGGTATGGGTTCTGGGAGCAAAGGGGAATCAGACCAATATTCGGGTACAACTGCATCCGCTGGAACATCCGGATAAAGAAACGAATTTTGAAAATTGTCTGGCAGATGTAAATATACCGGTTGGTGAGGTGTTTACTTCTCCTCGTCTAACCGGAACAAATGGTTTATTAAACGTGAGTGAAGTATTTTTAAACGGTTTGAAATTCGTGAATCTAAAAATCTGGTTTGAGAATGGAATGATACAGCGGTATACCTGTGATAATTTTTCAACGGAAGCGGAAAATATACGCTTTATCAAGGAAAATCTATTAGCAAACCGGGAAACGCTTCCAATCGGTGAATTTGCCATTGGTACAAACACGACCGCTTATGTAATGGCAAATCGTTTTAATATCGTGTATAAGCTGCCGATATTGATCGTAGAAAAAATGGGACCTCATTTTGCAGTGGGAGATACCTGCTATAGCTATAGCGAGGACAACCGGCTGTTTAATCCGGATGGAAAGGAAATCGTAGCAAAGGATAATGAATGTTCCATTCAACGAACAGAAAATCCGGCAGAGGCGTATTTTAACTGCCATACGGATATTACGATTCCCTATGATGAAATCGGACGAATCGTATCAGTACATTCCGACGGAACGCAGAGGGATATTATAAAAGATGGCAGATTTGTACTGAAAGGAACGGAACCCTTAAATCTCCCGTTTCAGAAATAAAGAATCCGGCATAAGACAGGGCATTCCGATTGCGTCGGAATGCCCTGTTTTTCCTGTAATATCAAGTATTAGAATGTGAAGATTATTCCAGCGCTTTTTCCGCATAACTGGTATCGACCAGATCCTCATAAGGGGCGAACTCTTCTAATTCGCCGGCTTCATTCAGAATATTTTCCAAAAGCAGGAAGCTGTCTTCCTCGAAGATTAAGTTATCCTTCCATGTATCCTGCTCTGCATAACGTTCTACGATAATGGTCAGCGTTTCGATGTCAGTCTCTTCAAACTGTGGAGCGATAACCTCTGCGATTTCCTGTGGTGTATGACTGTTTACATAATCCATACCTTTTTGCAGTGCATTGGTAAAACTCTGGATAATCTCCGGGTGCGCTTCGATAAAGCTTTTCTTAGCACAGTATGCGGTATAAGGAACATAGCCGCTGTCTACGCCAAGAGAAGCCACAACATAGCCTGCGCCCTGTTGTTCCAATGCTGTAGCGGAAGGCTCGAATTCAACCGTATAATCTCCGGCGCCTCCTGCGAATGCACCGGAGGTATTGCCGAAATCAATATTTTGGACTAAGGTTACGTCTTTGGCAGGATCAATATCATTTAATTTCAGAATATATTCCAATACCATTTCCGGCATACCGCCCGGACGCCCGCCGATGATCTCCTTTCCTATCAGATCGGACCATTGGAAATTATCGGTGTTTTCACGGGCAACCAGAAAGTTACCGGCACGCTGGGTCAGCTGTGCAAAGTTTACAGCATAATCCTCCGCACCCTCATTATAGAGATAAATGGAAGATTCCGAACCCATAAAACCAATATCTGCTTCTCCGGCGACCATTGCACTCATAGTTTTGTCAGCCCCGAAGCCGGTTACCAGTTCCAGATTGATTCCTTCTTCTTCAAAGTACCCTAATTCAATGGCAACATATTGAGGGGCATAGAAAATGGAATGAGCAACTTCATTTAAGGTGACTGTCGTCAATTCCTCCTGTTTCCGTCCGCATCCGCTTAAGCAGCAGGACAGGAATACAAAGGCACAAAAGACCGCTGTGATTCTTTTGATTTTGCGTAACATATTAACTCCTGATTCATAAGGATTTACACATATTATATTCAGAAGTGGAGAAAATGACATTCTATTCTGATCAGGAGCTGACAGAAAGAAACTTGGAAAAAAGATTGAAAAGTGGACAGGAATGCTATAGAATGAGAGAGATTACAAAGGAAAGGAATGAGGTTATGAAGGCAGCTGTCATTATGGGCTCGACCAGTGATCTATCCAAGGTAGAGCCGGCGATAGAGATTCTGAAGAGATATGGCGTTGAAGTCGAGGTACGGTGCTTATCCGCACATCGGGCGCATGTGGGATTATCCGCTTTTATGAAAGAAGTAAATGAAAATGGTACGGAGGTAGTTATCACAGCGGCAGGAATGGCGGCGGCGTTACCGGGAGTAGTGGCTTCTCAGACGGTACTACCCGTGATCGGAATTCCGCTTTCCGGATCTGTGTTGGATGGAATGGATGCATTGTATTCCATCGTCCAGATGCCTTCCGGGATACCAGTTGCAACGGTGGCGATCAATGGAAGTAAAAATGCGGCATATCTTGCAATTCAGATTATGGCAGTCAAGCATCCGGAGATTCGGGAAAAACTACTGATGGAGCGTAAAGAAATGGAAGTATCGGCGGAAGAAGCAAATAAAACGGTAATGGAAAAATTCAAATAAAGGAGATAAACAAATGGGAAAGCTGTTATATGAAGGAAAAGCAAAGCAGGTATTGGAAGGAGATAATGAGAATGAGTACATCATCCACTATAAGGATGATGCTACAGCGGGCAATGGCGTAAAGCATGATCAATTCGAAGGAAAGGGAGTACTGAATAATACGATTTCCTGCATCATTTTTGATATGCTGGAGGAAGCAGGGATCAAAACCCATATGATTGAAAAGCTGAATGACCGGGATATACGGGTAAGAAAGGTTGAGATCTTCCCGTTAGAGGTAATTATCCGGAATATTACGACGGGGTCATTTTGTAAACGATTGGGGGCGCCGGAAGGAATCGTTTTGGACGAGCCGATTTTTGAAATGAGCTATAAAAACGATGAATACGGGGATCCGCTGATTAACGACGATCATGCGGTAGCCTTAAAGCTGGCGACTAGAGAAGAACTGGCATACATTAAAACGACCACCTTAAAGATTAACGAGCTTTTGAAAGCATTTTTCCTGAAATTCAACTTAAAGCTGGTAGATTTTAAAGTAGAATTCGGTAAAACGGCTGACGGAGAGATCCTTCTGGCAGATGAGATTTCACCGGATTCCTGCAGATTATGGGACGTGGATACGAACCAGAAGTATGATAAGGATGTGTTCCGTCAGGATATTGGGGATCTGATTGAAACTTACAAAGAAGTTCTTGCCCGTATGCAAGGAAAATAAATATATCTATAGCGGAAAGACCAGAGGAGCAGAATGCAAATCAAGTGCGTTCTGCTCTTGAATTTTGGCATGGAGTAGGGTATAGTTAAAGTAGTTGGCAGTTTAAAGCCTTAAAGTGTTTGGAGAAAAAGGATACGGAGGAGAAACATATGAGTCAGAATGGGTTAATGATGCAGTATTTTGAATGGTATCTGCCGGAAGATGCTTCCCTTTGGAAAACAGTAAAGGAAAATGCATCAAAGCTGAAAACGATGGGCGTTACCGCCCTGTGGCTTCCGCCGGCTTATAAGGGAGCGCAGGGAATCAAGGACGTAGGGTACGGCGCCTATGACCTGTATGACTTGGGAGAATTTGATCAGAAGGGAACCGTACCTACCAAATACGGGACAAAAAAAGAATATCTGGAAGCCGTTGCCGCTTTACAGGCGAAGGGAATTGATGTGTATGCAGATATTGTGCTGAACCATAAAATGGGTGCAGACGAAACGGAGCAGGTAACTGCCGAAGAATTTAACGCCTGTAATCGGAATCAGATGATTGGTGATAAAAAAGTGATTCTTGGCTGGACAAAGTTTACGTTTCCCGGCAGAAATGGAAAATACTCCAAATTCACATGGAACTGGAATCATTTTGACGGAATTGACTGGGATCAGGATGCTCAGAAAAATGCGATTTATAAGTTTACCGGTAAAAACTTTGACGAGGAAGTGGATGATGAAAACGGAAACTATGACTATCTGATGGGATCGGATCTGGATTTTGGCAACCCGGAGGTTGAGCAGGAACTCTATCGCTGGGGAGAATGGTACTTAAATACAACAGGAGTAAACGGAATGCGGCTGGATGCGGTCAAGCATATCGGCAGCAGTTTCTATCGTAAATGGCTGCCTTCAATGCGGAAAATCACCGGAAAAGAGCTGTTTACAGTAGGAGAATACTGGCATTGGGACGTGCGGCATCTGGAATCCTATCTGGAGAAAGTAGACTACGCTATGAGCTTGTTTGACGTGCCGCTTCATCTTCATTTGCATGACGCTTCCAAAGCACACGGAAACTATGATTTGAGAACGATATTTGATAATACTTTAGTAGCGAGCCGTCCTATGCATGCGGTTACGTTTGTAGATAATCATGACAGTCAGCCGGGACAGGCATTGGAGTCATGGGTGGAGGATTGGTTTAAACCCATGGCGTATGCATTGATCCTGTTACGGGAAAGCGGTTATCCCTGTTTGTTTTATGGTGACTATGCAGGAATTCCACATAATAATATACCGCCTATGAAGCCGGTCTTGGATAAACTTTTAAAGCTGCGTAAGAAATATGCGTATGGTCCCCAGCATGATTATCTGGATGATCCCAATGTGATCGGCTGGACCAGAGAGGGAGATGAGACGCATAAAGGATCTGGCTGTGCTGTGATTCTTTCAGATGGAACGGGTGGAACGAAGCGGATGTATATTGGTAAACAGTATGCAGGAAAGCATTTTGTTGATGAAATGAAGAACGCAAAATATAATATAAAGATTGACGAGGAAGGATTTGGCAACTTTTATGTCAACCGAGCGGCAGTCGCAGTCTGGATACAGAAAGAACTGAAGCCGAGAAATGAAAAATAGATCAAGGCCGATACGACAGGTAGAAAAGCGGGAAGAGGTGGGACTGTGGGAAAAACCATTCATACAGAAGCAGTTGAGCTGTTGTTTGACGCAATGAGTACCCTGAAAACAAAAAAAGAATATTATGCTTTTTTTGAAGATTTATGTACGGTAAATGAAGTGCTCTCCATGGCACAGCGGATTGATGTGGCAAAAAAGCTGGAGGAGGGAAAGACATATCTTGATGTTACCAGATCGACTGGCGCTTCAACCGCAACGATAAGCCGGGTAAACCGTATGTTAAATTACGGGACGGATGGCTTGAAGCTTGCTTTAGAACGATTGGGAGAAACGGAATCCGGGGAATGATGGGATTTCTCATAAAGTAAGGCCCTGAGGGAGAATATGGTTACTCCCTGTCAGGGCCTTGTTTTATGCCTTTTTTTTCGATTCTTTTCCGGATTTGGTTTCTCCCGCTGCAGATTCTTCCGTCTGCGGCGGCTCCAGTTGATCGATTATTTTTTCTACCAACTGGGTTTTTAGATAGATGTCATAGCTTAAAAGCGCCACGAAAGTGAAGTCTTGAAGATATGCCATGTTTTCATCTACAGGGGTTTCCGGGTGTTCTTCCCGCAGCTTTTTATTTACGATTTCATAAGATTCAAATATCCCCTGTTTATCAAGCTGGTACTGATGCTGTGCCAATTCAACTACTGTACTGTAAATGCTGGTTAAATTCACAGAATCCTGCTCAGAAGCGTGAAAATATTTTTCAATCATAGGATTTAGCAGTTTATGAATATCCCCAATGGAGAGAAAATTCTTTAAATAATAGGTATAAATCAAAAGAATGATATGTTCCTTGGAATATTTCTTTTTTTCCGGAGGCGGCAGCAGATGATTCTTGGTATAGTTGTTAATCATGGTCTTGGTCAGGATTTTGTCTTCCGGAGAACGCTTGTTGTTGCTTAAATGCTTATCCATAAAGGTTGTAACCTGATCCATATATAATTCGATAGCAGGAATATCTGCGGGTTCGATATAATCCATCTGAATGGCATCTCGAATCTCTTGTTTTATTTCTTCAAATGAAGCCCCGTTCACGACATTCACCTTCTTTATAAATGCATAGTAGCTACATTATATAGTATTGAAAACCATAAGTAAAGGAATTTTTATTCCCTGATATGGATTTGCCTGAAAATCTCTTGAGTAACCTCGGATTTATTCATAGTGTAGAGATGGATTCCGCTGACTTGTTCGTCCATTAACTGTCTGATCTGGCGTATGGCATAGTCGATACCTGCCTTACGCATATCTTCCGGGTGCTCGCCATATTTTGCTAACAGATTGCTTAATTCCGTGGGAACAGAAGAACCGGACAGCTGCACACTGGTGCCGATCTGATTTACGGAAGTAATTGGCATGATCCCGGCAGAAATCGGCACATGGATTCCGAAGGCTTCTGCCTGTTCCCGAAAGGACAGAAATTTTTGATTATCAAAAAACATCTGTGTAATGAGAAAATCAACACCGGCGTCCGTTTTTTGCTTTAGATAGGTTAAATCCTCATTCAGACTTGCTGATTCAGGATGAGTCTCCGGATAGCACGCAGCAGCAATGCATATGTTGCCGGAAGCGGCATCACGGATAATAGGGATAATATCACTGGCATACTTAAAATGCCGTTTTTCGTAATCCTCGCTGCTCATATCCTTCGGACGGTCACCCCGTAAGGCTAAGACATTATGAACTCCTTTATTGTTCAGCTCCTGTACCATCTGGCGGAGATAGGGTTCGTCCATAGCAACGGAAGTCAGATGGGCCAGTGCTTCAATCTCACAAATGTTTTGGATATAGGCGGCGATCGTGGCAGTTTTTTTACTGGTGCCGCCTCCTGCTCCATAGGTTACACTGATAAAATCCGGTTGAAAGACCTTAATCTCATCCAATGTTTTAAAAATAGTATATATGTCGTCATTACGCTTTGGGGGAAAAACTTCACAGGATATGACAGTTTTACCGGCTTGAAATGCATCTTTGATCATCGCTTGTTTTCATAATCCGTAGATTACTCATACTCCTTTTCTTATCATATTTTTAAAATTATCATACTTTTTAAAACGGAAATACTGTAAGGGAATATAAGAAAAGACACAGTTCATGCTGTGTCTTTCATAATCGTATATCAATATTCTGTCCGAGATTGGGGGTAACAGAAGCTTCCATTAACTTCGTTAAGGAATCACTGGTGACTTCAGCCATATCAATAGCCTCTGCCATCATGGCGATACCCCATTGCGTAGCAATCCGATCTGTGGACATGGCGATTGATAATGCCGGAATATCCATACAGCCACCTCCTAAAATACACCTTTGCAATTTATGATAATCATTATAGCAGGCCATATGGAAATATGCAATGAGAAAATCGACAGGAAAAAGGCAGGAAAAGAAATTTAAGGTCAGGATTTGGATAAATTCGTATAAAAAGGAAGAAAGTAGGTTGACTTATTGGATAAGCCCTGCTATAATCTATTCAAATATTTGTAACAACTTTGTAATATTTGCTTTTGTTCGTTTAGGAGGAATTATAAAATGATACGCAAAGCACTGAGGAATACGGTGATCGTAGCGGCTAGTCTGGTTATGCTGTTCGGGTTGAACACAGTTACAAGGGCGGAAGAAACGTATAAGGATACTGCGGTTGCAGGAATTGATGCAATGATCGGTCAATATGTGGCCGAGATGCCGCAAGCGGATATGGCTGCCGAGACAACAGAAGGGGTTCCGGTAACGACGGAGGCGCCTACAGAAGCAGTTGTTTCAGATCCATCCTCTACCGAGGCTGCAACAGAGGCACCGATTCAGGAGTCAACAGCTAGGTATCCGGAATTTGAAAATAAATTGATGGCAAATGTTACAGATTATATGAATATCCGTGCCGAGGCGGACGAGAATTCAGAGGCAGTTGGAAAGCTTCCGCAGGGTGCGGTTGCAGAGGTTTTAGAGCAAGGAGAGAGCTGGACAAAGATCCAGTCAGGTTCCGTGACCGGTTATGTAAAGAACGAATTCGTAGTGTTTGGTGATGATGCAGGGGATTATGCAGAAGCAAACTGCGATAAGATTGCAACGGTAACTACGACGACCTTAAAGGTACGGGAGGAGCCCAATGCGGAAAGCACCTGTCTGACTATGATACCGGAAGGTGAAAGCTATGAGGTTCTGGAATGTGCAGAGGGTTGGACGAAGATACTGATTTCAGAGGAATTTACTGGATATGTATCCAATGAATTTATTGATATAACATTTGATCTTGGAACAGCAATTTCCAAAGAAGAGGAAGAAGCAGAGCTGGCAAGACAGCAAGCGGCAGCTCAGCAGGCAGCGGTTCAATCGGCTCCTGTACAGCAGGCAGCACCGGTACCGCAGGCTCCGGTTGATACCGGCGTTGTAAGTGGCAGCAGGCAGGATTTGGTTAATTATGCATTACAGTTTGTAGGAAATCCTTATGTCTATGGCGGTTCCAGCTTAACAAACGGTACGGACTGTTCCGGTTTTACGATGCGTATTTACGAGCATTTTGGATATTCTCTGAATCGAAGCTCCAGAGATCAGATCTATAATGGAACGAATATAGGGATCTATGAAGTGCAGCCGGGGGATCTGCTGTTTTATAATAATGGCGGATCAACGATCGGACACGTTGCAATCTACATAGGGAATGGGCAGATCGTACATGCCAGTACGGAACGAACCGGTATTATCGTATCCAATGCTTATTATCAGACTCCTTGTGGAGCAACCAGAATTCTGCCATAGAGGAGATAAAAGAATACAGATATTGTAAAGCAGTAAATGCCGCTTATTCGGTTAAAACATCGATAAGCGGCATATTTTATTTTAAATGCTGCGGTTTCTGGTATGTAGAAAAGCAGGTATGCGAACAACGGTTACTTGATTGAAAATACGTGATAAATCCTGAAGAACACAAAAAATTCACAATTTCAATAGGGATTTCCAATGTTATGCACTTGAAATTATTAAGATTATATATTTTAATTATGAGTATAAGCATAAAATGATAGAAGTATGGATTCTGGTTAAAGGAAGATAATTATCGTTAGGAAAGAGGGAAATAGAAATGAAACATATAAAAGCAGCAGGTAAAATTTTTCTTTCTATTTTAATGTGCGTTTGTGTGATTTGCGTGTATCTGGGAACAGATATTTATTCAGCAAGTGCGTTAGAGGGGGAGGTAGGTGATAGAAGTCTTCATTTTATCATACGCCATTGGCATGATAACGATCTGAATCTAAATACAGGGGATCATAATCTGGTACAAGGATTTATTGTACCTGCTTCCCGTGGAGGTGGTTATGAGCTGCAAAAGGCTGATGGAAGCTTGATGACACAAGATGAGCAGGACGAGGCGCATATCGTCTTTGATTCAGGCACCGGTACGGTTACCGTTGGATTGGATATTGCAGAAACGGAAGATGGAGAGGCTTTGGAGCAGTTTGTAGGCTTTACGACTACTGCGGGACATGAGGTGGTCAAATGCCGATATGATAATGACAATACGGGTGACAATACCTCAAGTGTGCAGATTCAGTATGATGCGAATGTACATCTTGCGAAGGTGCAGGCTTTTTATAGAGCTACCACGATTGCAACAGGTAAGATATTTGTAGGCAACAGTAACTTGGAAAAGGATACAGAGATAGAAGGAGGCATTAAATATTATAATACTTCTGCGGGTTTACATACGGATAAAACAGCGGAAGCAGTAGCAGGAAGTGATGGCAGAACTTTTGACCTTACGTTGGAATCTTGGTTTGCCGGCGATAATATAGTAGATACTGGTCTGATATTGGATGCTTCCGGCAGTATGGCATTTACCTCGGAGGAGACGAAAGAGGTGGTCTTAACTCCGGATCAGTTAAAAGCACTTGAAGATGCCGGTGTAAGGGAAAATACAGCTTTGACTGCGGATCAGATTGACGGGATACTAAATCCTCATTATACAGATGATGAATTGCTTTCCTATACCGGTTATCGATACTTTGTATATGATTACCGTACAGGTACAGAGGAAAATGTGCCATTGGCGTATTGGAGCGGCAACTATCGGACCCAAAAGGCGGGGAATCTGCCATCTTTGGATACCCTATTGGGATATTATCCTTTTGACGGGAATCTGGAAAATGCATACACTGGTGGTTCGGCAGTTATGATTCAGCAGGCAAAGGACAACAAAAATGTTTTCTCCGCTGAAAATACGGCGGGCGGAAATGCGCAATTTACCAGTACACACAAGGGCGGAAGTAGGGCTCTGGATATTAAGAAGACGGCGGAAAACGGTGCGGTTTTGTTGGATGCAGTTCCTGCGCCAGATAAAAACGGGAACTATTCCTTTACAATATCCTTTGCGATTAAAAACCTTGCCAATGCCGCTAATCCAAGTACAATAGAACCTGTTATGGAACTTGGCACTACGGAAAAGAATTTTACTTCCGACACATATTATCAGGTTTTCAGGGATTCAGGCGGTTCAAGGAACCGATTAAGAATTCGTGAAAACGGAGACTCTGCGACGAAAACGCAAATTTCTGATTTGAATAGTGTTTTTAGCAATACGGGTGGAGATTGGCAGATTATAACATACGTTGTAGATGGAACGAAGATTACAACATATCTGAATGGTGATGACTCAAAATCCACGGCAACGAATAAAGCGTTCCAACAACAGCTTTCTACGGAAAATCTGGGGATTATTATCGCCGGGTTATTAGAGGGGGAAGATATAGAATATGATATTTTACTTGACGAATTATATGTTTACAACAGTGCATTGACTTCCAGTGAAGTTAAAGAACTGTATGGGATTATTAGCAAAGGACAGCCGGAATCACAATATGTTGCCCTGAATGATGCAGGTGAAGATATCGGAATTATTAACAGCAAGGCGGCATTTAGCGACCCTGATAAGGCAAAAGGATGGTATTATGTAAATTCTCAGAGCAAATGGAGTAATTATGTGGGAGTCGGAACGGAGAAGAATTTCCGAGGCGTACTGGATGACGGGGATAAAGAAGTCACGTTTACTGATAAAGATAGCAATACGGTGAACTTTACTTTGAAAGAGGACTATGGCCCGGCGATATTTTATTATAAACTAGATGGAACAGGAAACGCTGTATTATATTGCGCATTTAATTACGGTGACAATACAAGTACTGACCGGTATGAAACCTCGCCGGTATATCAAAAAGCGGATCAGGGACGAGTAAAGGTTGACAGCCTACAGGCGGCGCTTGGGGTATTCGTTTCCGAATTGAATGAAGCGGCATCGGATAACCGGGTTTCTGCCGTACGCTTTAGCCTGCCGGAAGGTGAGAAACATTTAGATGAGCTTGTCTTGCTGGATTGGACGAAAGACCCTCAGGAAAGTGCGAATATTCTGGGCTTAAATCGTGGTTCTTCTTCTACAGATTATGTATGGTCCAATCCAAGCGAGGAAAATGAAACGAATAACTTTTCTGCAATCAAACAGTATAATTATGGTTTGACAGGTGGAACACACACATATATTGGCTTACAGGCATACTTGCAGAAGCTGGATACTCGAATCGAACGAAGCAATCCGGATCATCAAAAACAGAAAAAATATGTGGTTATTTTTACCGATGGCCGAGATGATGATTATTTCGATGATGAAACAAATGATAAAAGATTTGAAGCGATTAGGCTCGCAAACCAGTTAAAAGCGAAGGGCTATAGCGTGTATTGTGTCATGCTGACCGGCGGTTCTTTAAATGCAACAGCAGCTGATGAGGCGGAGGATTTTCTTAAGCTTCTTGCAGGAGAAAAGCAGGCGGTGATCCCTTCGGGAAACACTGGAACCGTTACAAAGGATGAAGAGACAGGATATGTATTCCGGGCAAGTACAGCCGAGGAATTGGTAGAGCAGTTTAGTGCCATTGTTAATTCAATTAAGTTTTCTTTAAATGATTATATTGTACAGGATTATATCGATCCTAGATTTGATCTGGTTGATGCGTATGGTAATCCGATTCGGTTAAATGCTGGCGGTACGATTTCAGCACCGGAAAAAAATGGAACTGGAGCTGTGGATGAAAAGGATTATGTGGCGTATACGCTTTCCAAATCAGACAGCTATCCGGTTTTAGTATCTTTACGGAGTGATTTTGGAGCGGATGCTCAGAATGCAAATCTTTATTATGACGAGGACTATGATATGTATTATCTCCGCTGGGAAGACGCAGAGATACCGGGCTGTAGTATTGGCGCAAAGGAATTATCTGTGTGGACGACCCGGATTACTGTCCGTGCAAAAGACGATTTTTTGGGAGGAAATGCGTTGCTCTCCAACGGAAACCAAGCGGATATGAACATGGTCTATGCAATGGAAGAGGAATTAAGCTCCGATGAACGTTCCTCAGGTACGGATGATATGTATATGGATGGGCAAACCGGAGGCGACGGGGTAACGGATAAGGATGCATATCCGTCTAAAGGATTTCCACGTACTGCTGTAAATGTAGGTACAGATCTTTCTGTAGCCGGGGGAACCCAGACGATATACCTAGGGGAAAGCATCAGCCCAAAGGACATCTTGGAAATTCTGGGAAAGAGTGTAGATCCGGCTGCTTGTTGGGATTATGTGGACCGCTATTTGAAATATGACGATGGCGGGTGGACAAAGGAATATACATCAAAGGAGGCACTCATACAAGCGTTACTAGAAGAAAAGGAAGTGGAATTGGAGTATGCTTATCTGCCGGCTGTGGATGACGGGAATCAGACCGGTACGAAAAAGCATGAGGGAGATGTATTGGGAACTCTTACGTTTTCGTTGGAGCAGATAATACCGCCCAGTGGTGGTACGAAAATCCCTCCGGAGGGCAATGTAAGACAGAATCTAAGTTCATGTCAATATGCGCTTACGGTTAGTTATACCCCGTTATCCACGACGGACCGGGAAGACGATAATGACGACTTAGTGGTGGAAGATGAATATCATACACCGAAAGAAGCTGTTGGAACGCAACTAGGGAATATTCAAAAGATAGGTACACATACTACGGATATAGTAGAAGGAGATATTCATCTTGATATACATATCTCAAGAGAGGATCTGGAATTCTTAAAGGAGAATTCTGATGTACGCAAGATTGTTTATACAGTGGAAGTGCTGCGGCAGTTTGGTGGGATGACCTCTCCTGAAAAGATTGGAGAACTGTCAGCAACCATTGATTTGGATGCCGATTGGAGCCATACAGATTGGACAGGAGGATATACAGATATTCCGGCTGAATTTATCATGACTTCGGAATTTGAAGATCAGGGCTGGGGAGGTTATCTGCCAATTGGTACTTATACGCTGGGAGCGGTTGAAATAACGAAACCGGATTGGCTTAGATTTAAGGACATTGAACAGGTAACGATAACAAATGACCATAACGCATTATTCAGCCGGGTACTGGCTCCAAGTCAAAATGCGTTGGATTTTGTGGCACCTACGTATAATACAAACGGTTTTTATCTGGGGACACAGGCAGGAACAAGTAATTATCTGAATCAGCGATTGGGATTGCTGCGTGTGGAGCTGGATCATGATAGTATCGAACCGGCATCCTTTACGCCTATAGTAGAAAAGAAAATCAATGGTGATCCGCCGGATGATAAACCTTTCCAATTCCAGATTTCCCCCGATTCCGGAAATCCTGCCGGAGCAGTTATTCAGGATGCGGAAAGTGACGGTTCAAAGGTCTTTACCATTACCGGTGCAGGTTTTGCCTCAGATCTGGAAGATTTGATAACATTTACGGAAGAAGGCACATTTACTTTTACGATTACGGAATTGGGAAATGGACTTCCGACTGGCTACACCAGAGATGAAAAAACATGGACGTTGACTGTTACAGTGAGTGAGAAACGCTTTTATCTGGCTATAGATTCTGTCACATATACACAGATGACTACTGGTGCGACTGATGATCATGCGACTTTTACAAATGAATATAACGCAACTCCGGTGGCGGTTTCTGCGACTGTTTCTAAGAGCATTCCAGCCACAGCTCCAATAGAATCCTTTACATTCAGTATGCAGGCAGAAAAAGACAATCCGGAAGGTGCAAGTCTTGCGCCGGGAGAAACAATGACTGTAGACGTGAATACATATGATGCCGCTTATCAGGGAACGGCTGGCTTTGATGCAGTCACCTTTACGAAGGCGGGAATATATAAATTTACAATCACGGAGGTCAACTCCGGTAAACCGGGATGGACATATGATAACAGTACAATATGGACATTGCAGGTGACAGTAAGAGATGTTGACGCCATACTTTATGCAGATGTTTTGTATACCGATCAGGGAGGGGCAACTGCGGAAACGGCAAAATTTATCAATGAATATGATCCTACCCTGGTAAGATATGCTCCGGTGGTCAGAAAACAGATTCAGGGAAGTCCGGTACCGACAGCAGAACCATTTACATTTACGATCCAACCGGAAACCCCTGGTGCAGCTGGTGTAGAAATGCCATCAAATACAGAGGTGACAAGACTGGGAGCTGGTACGGCCGCTTTTCAAGAAATCACGTTTACACAAGCTGGTACGTATCGGTTCGTGATTCGTGAGGAAAAAGGAACTACACGGGGATATACTTATGATGAAACACCTTGGATTCTGGAAGTGACAGTAACCGATGATGGTGGTGCACTGGGATTGACGACTCAATATTTTATCGAAGGAACAGCAGATGTAATGGATGCGGCAGTATTTAAAAATACATACCGTGTTGAATCGGCATCTTATGTGCCGAAGGTACAAAAGACGATTCTTGGTGATGCGCCGGGGCAGGCAGAGTTTACCTTTATGCTGGCGGAACGGGAAGGAAATCCGACTGATGGAGTGATTCTGCCGACGGATCTGACCACAACCATAACTGGAACTGGCTCAGGAACTTTCGAAGCATTACAGTTTGTAAAAGCAGGAACTTATTCCTTTGCGATTCGTGAAGAGAATAGTGGAATACCCGGATATATTTATGATGACAGCATCTACCTTTTAACGGTTACATTGGAGGATAGGAATGCAAAATTACAAGTGACGGATGTGGAATATAAAAAGGTTGGAAGCGTATCGGAGAAGGAATGCGCAGAATTTGAAAATAGTTACCGCCCGGAAGCGGTTAGTTTTGCACCGATAGTCGAAAAGAAGATTTCCGGCGATGCAAGAGGACAGGAGGATACCTTTTTGTTCCGGCTTACGGGAACGGATACGGAAGGGATACAGTTACCGTTCAGTGATCTGGCGGCTGTCGAAGGAGAAGGAAAGGCTTCCTTTGGAGATATTATCTTTACAAAGGCGGGAACCTATTATCTTACGATCCAGGAACGAAATGATGGCATAACCGGTTATACCTATGATGACTCTGTATGGACAGTAACCGTTACGGTAACGGATGTAGATGCGGTTCTTGTAGTCAGTGAGGTGGCTTATACAAAGGAGGGTATGGAAAGTGATAAGGCGGCTACATTTGAGAATCGTTATTTAGGAATAGAAGTTCCGCCATCAACGGGAGAAACTTCAGACTATACATCAAAAATAAATACTGGCGAACCCTCGGATCCTGCTTCACCGGAGACAGGAGATACCGCTAAAATCTGGCTGTGGATGCTTGGCGGTGTGGGTTCTTTAGCGGCAGGGATATTCCTTATACTTTTTCCGATAAAGGAAAAAAGAAATGGTTTGAAATACAGACAGTAAGATGAATGGAAGGAATATTGATCTGTTTGATGCAAGGGGATTGTGAGAAGAGAACACGATCCCCTTTTTTGAATATATGAAAAAAACATTTGACAGAAATCAACTGGAAGTATCCGAGAAATTGTCGGAAAAAACAAATAGATCCGTATAGACAGGAATCAGGTCAAAATAGGGAAAATGCACAAATTTATATTTGGAGAAACTATATTTTAATCGAATCTGGACGATTTAAAATGTGGATAACTCGGTTTTCCACAGGGATAGTGAAAGGAAAAAGCATTGAAACCCCATGTTATTCACAAAGTTTTCCACTTTATCCACAAAAAAATAGGAAAAGGTAAAGTCGAATTTACGAAACGTTTGTTTTGGATAAAGTCATGAAATTATAAAAATACAAGGGGAAAAAACAAATACATAAATGCCGATAATAGATAAAAAACCTTAAAATCGTATGAAAATTCTGAAAAATACAGGGAGTATTCCGGTCTTCAACAGTAAAAATGATTGAAAAGCAGTGGATTTATGATATAATACTTTTATAAGTGATTTGTGCAAAGTGTACGAATCAGGGAGCGGCAGATACAAAGAGAAGGGTATTTGGCTGCTGGCCGAGGGGTAGCACCTTTAAAATATGACAGGTAAAGGAGTGGGCATTATGAACTACATAATCAGCGGAAAAAATCTTGATGTTACGGAGGGCCTGAAATCAGCAGTAATGGATAAACTGGACAAGCTCCAGAAGTATTTTACAGATGAAACAGAGGTACAGGTTACGTTTTCTGTGGAAAAGGAGCGGCAAAAGATTGAAGTGACCATACCGGTGAAGGGAAATGTGATCCGGGCGGAACAAGTAAGTGATGATATGTATGTTTCGATTGATTTGGTAGAAGAAGTGATCGAACGCCAAGTGAACCGATATAAGAAGAAGCTGGTTGATCAGAAGCAGAATGCGGCATTTTTCCAAAAGGATTTTCTGGAGGACGAAGATGTTGACGATGAAGAGATCAAGATTATCCGCAGCAAACGGTTTGCGGTAAAACCGATGGATGCGGAAGAAGCCTGTATCCAGATGGAACTGTTGGGACATAATTTCTTTGTGTTCCGTAATGCGGAGACCGATGAAGTAAATGTAGTCTATAAGAGAAAGGGCAATACATATGGTTTGATTGAACCGGAGAATTGATCCGGTATTGGAAGAAGCGGCAGAAAGCGGCTTTTCCTCTGCTACGATGTCGGAGGAAGGGCTGCTTTTCTTTACGTTGTAGTTTGAAGGGAGTTTTGGCGGTAAAATGTAATCTTAACCTTGCGTGGCTGAATGAATGGTGCTACAATGTAACAGATTGTATAGTGCTGATACTGTCGTTATTTGTTGAATCAGTTTCAGTGAATATTCTCATATCCGTAAAACCTGTGGGGAAAAGTCCTCTGGGTGGATGTACACTGGCTGATGTAGAAGTTTGGTTTTGTTTTTTAGGAAAGCCTGAAAAAATATAATAGGAGTTAGAAGCATGAGTATTTTTGAGAAAATATTTGGAACCCATAGTGAGAAAGAGCTGAAACGGATTTATCCGTTGGTTGATAAAATCGAAGCTCTTGACGGAGAGATGGCGGCATTAAGCGATGAAGAACTGCGGGGAAAAACGATAGAATTTAAGGAACGTCTGGAAAAAGGAGAAACTTTGGATGACCTGCTGGTCGAAGCATTTGCTGTGGTTCGGGAGGCGGCTTTCAGAGTATTGCAGATGAAGCATTACCGGGTGCAGTTAATCGGCGGTATCATTCTGCATCAGGGACGGATTGCGGAAATGAGAACTGGTGAAGGTAAAACATTAGTCTCTACCCTGCCTGCATATCTGAATGCATTAGAGGGAAAGGGCGTTCACATTGTTACTGTCAATGACTATCTGGCAAAGCGTGATGCTGAATGGATGGGACAGATTCATGAATTTCTGGGGCTAAAGGTCGGTGTTATCTTGAATAGTTCTACTAATGAGGAACGACGGGAGGCATATAATTGTGATATTACCTATATTACAAACAATGAGCTTGGTTTTGATTATCTGCGGGATAATATGGTAATCTATAAAGAACAACTGGTACAGCGAAGTCTGCATTATGCAATCGTAGACGAGGTGGACTCTGTATTGATCGATGAAGCGAGAACCCCGCTGATTATTTCCGGACAAAGCGGAAAATCAACAGATCTGTATCGGATGTGTGATTATCTTGCCCGCCGGATGCAAAGAGGAACTACGGATGGCGAGTTATCCAAGATGGATGCGATCATGGGTACGGATCTGGAAGAGGATGGCGATTTTCTCGTTAATGAAAAGGATAAGCTGGTCATGCTGACTGCGCAGGGTGTAAAGGAAGTGGAGAAGTTTTTCCATATTGATAATTTGGCGGATGCGGAAAACTTAGATATTCAGCATAATATGATATTAGCTTTAAAAGCACATAATCTGATGTTCCGTGATAAAAACTATGTAGTTAAGGATGACGAGGTATTGATCGTAGATGAATTTACCGGACGTATCATGCCGGGACGACGGTATTCGGATGGACTGCATCAGGCGATAGAAGCAAAGGAAAATGTGAAAGTAAAAAGAGAAAGCAAAACTCTTGCAACAATCACTTTTCAGAATTTCTTTAATAAATATGAAAAGAAAGCCGGTATGACTGGTACTGCCCAGACGGAAGAACAGGAATTTCGGGAAATTTACGGTATGGATGTCATTGTTATACCTACGAATCTTCCGATACGACGGATAGATCATGATGATGCCATGTTCCGGACTAAACGGGAGAAATTAAATGCGGTGGTACAGTCCGTAATTGAGTCCTACGAAAAGGGACAGCCGGTCTTAGTGGGTACGGTCAGCATCGAGGGATCGGAAGAATTGAGCCGTATGCTGGTCAAAAAGGGCATTCCACATAAGGTTTTGAATGCAAAGTTTCATGAAATGGAAGCGGAAATCATTGCAGATGCAGGGCAAAAGAAGGCAGTGACGATCGCTACGAATATGGCAGGACGTGGTACGGATATTAAGCTGGGGGAAGGCGTGCTGGAGCTTGGCGGTCTGAAGATCATTGGTACGGAGCGTCATGAATCCCGGCGGATTGATAATCAGCTTCGTGGACGTGCAGGCCGGCAAGGTGATGTGGGTGAATCCAAATTCTATTTATCTATGGAAGATGATCTGATGCGTCTATTTGGTTCGGAACGAGTAATTGCCATGATGGACCAGCTAAACGTACCGGAGGGAGAAGAGATTCATCATTCCATGCTGACAAAGGCTGTTGAGCGGGCACAGAAAAAGATCGAAAATAACAACTTTGGAATCCGAAAGAATCTGATGGAATATGACCAGGTAAATAATGAACAAAGAGAGATCATATATGCGGAGCGCAGACGGGTACTGGACGGAGAAAATATGCGGGATGTAGTATATAATATGATGCTGGATACGGTAGAGGCATGTGTGGATCGTACTATTTTAGGAGATGCTCCGGCTGCGGAATGGGATTTAAAAGCTTTAAATGATTTATTGCTTCCGATCGTTCCAATCTCACCGGTTGTATTAACGCAGGAGGAAGAAAAAAGCGGTAATGTTGATGCGTTAAAGCAGCGGTTGAAGGAAGAAACTACACATTTGTATGAAGCAAAGGAAAGTGAATTCCAGCAGGAGGATCAGATTCGGGAATTAGAGCGGGTGATTCTGTTAAAGGTGATCGATCGAAAGTGGATGGATCATATTGATGATATGGCACAGCTTCGGCAGGGAATCGGCTTACAGGCGTATGGACAAAAAGATCCGGTAGTGGAATATAAGTATGCCGGTTATGATATGTTTCAGGAAATGACGAATTCCATCAAGGAAGACACGACCCGGCTTCTGCTCCATGTTCGTGTAGAGCAAAAGATCGAACGGGAACAGGTTGCAAAAGCGACAGGAACGAACAAAGACGATACGGTAGCAAAGGGGCCTATAAGACGGAAGGAAGCAAAGATCGGCAGAAACGATCCCTGCCCTTGCGGTTCCGGCTTGAAGTATAAAATGTGCTGCGGCAGAGGGAAATAATCCCTGTTGCCGGAATAGAAATAAGAAAAGCAGGTGAGAGTAGTGATAGAATTAGATCAGTTTCGGCTGGAGCTGAAAGAATATCGAACACCACTTATGGAAGTAAGGGATTCACTTTGACATTCCTTATCGGAAAGAGGAACTGGAAAAATATGAATATGAGATGCAGGAACCGGGATTTTGGGATAATGTAGAACATTCCCAGGAAGTAATGAAGGCGGTTAAGACCTTGAAGGATGCAGTAGAGACCTTTGAAGCTTTGGAAGCGGAATATGAAGATATGGAAACGCTGATTCAGATGGCAGAGGAGGAAAAAGAGGATTCCCTGATTCCGGAGATCGAGGAGATGCTGGAACGCTTTGGCAGGGATTTAGACGCTCTGCGGATCCAGACCCTGCTTTCCGGAGAATTCGACAAGGAGAATGCGGTGGTTACCCTTCATGCCGGAACCGGAGGAACGGAGGCTTGCGATTGGGTCAATATGCTTTACCGGATGTATACCCGCTGGGCAGAAAGGAAAGGATTTCAGCTGGAGGTGCTGGATTATCTGGAAGGTGAAGAGGCAGGCATAAAATCCGTTACCTTTCAGGTGAATGGTGAAAATGCTTACGGATACCTGAAATCCGAACGTGGGGTTCATCGGTTAGTACGGATTTCCCCGTTTAATGCCGCCGGAAAACGACAGACCTCGTTTGCAGCCTGCGATGTAATGCCGGAGATAGAAGAAGAGGTAGAAGTGGACATCAATGATGAGGATCTGCGGATTGATACGTATCGGGCCAGTGGCGCAGGAGGGCAGCATATCAATAAAACATCATCTGCTGTCCGTATTACACATCTTCCTACAGGGATCGTGGTACAGTGTCAGAATGAACGCTCCCAGCACAGCAATAAGGACCGTGCGATGAAGATGCTGAAAGCAAAGCTGTATATGCTAAAGCAGCAGGAAAATCTGGAAAAAATATCGGATATTCGTGGCGAAGTGCTGGAAAATACATGGGGAAGCCAGATTCGTTCTTATATCTTGCAACCCTATACCATGGTAAAGGATCATCGAACGAATGTAGAATCCGGGAATACCGGTGCTGTGTTGGACGGTGAGATTGATATATTTATCAACGGATTCCTGAAGTGGTTGAACGGGAATCGGGAAAAGACAGAATGAAAAGAGGTATCCGGGGAAGGAGTGATGACATGAGTGAAGAAAAGCAAGTGATATTCCAATTAGGAAACGAGGCGTACAGTTTCAATATAGAATATGTACGTGCGATTGAACAATCATACAGTATTATCCCTCTTCCGGACGCACCGGAGCATATTGCGGGTATGATCAATCTGCGGGGAGAGATTATTCCCATTTACAGTCTTCGTTCCAGATTCCACATGGAGGAGCTGGAGGATAAGTCTGAGTGCCAGATTTTAGTTGCCAGAGCTGGAACGATCCAGCTTGCCTTTGAGGTAGATGCGGTAGTGGGAATCGAGACGATTGAGCCGCAGCAAAGAAAGGAAATTCCTCAAATAGTGAAAGGAGAAGCGACTAACTATATCGGCGGTATTTTAGATATTCATGGTCATATTGCTGTGGAAATTTCAATCGAGAACATCATGTCTGAAAGCGAATGGAATGATATTGAACAGTTGATCAAGGAAAATACGTAAAAGGAGAGACAAGAGATGGTTAGTATTGCGGTACTCGGGTATGGTACGGTTGGATCAGGAGTGGTCGAGGTTATCCGGACCAATCAGGAGATTATTAACAAACGAGCTGGAAATGAAATCAACATCAAATACGTTTTGGATCTGCGGGAATTTGAGGGAGACCCGATTCAAAATATTTTAGTGCATGACTATAATGTGATCCTACAGGATGAGGATGTAAAAGTTGTCGTAGAGGTTATGGGCGGTGTGGAACCGGCACATACCTTTGTGAAACAGGCATTGGAACAGGGAAAGAGTGTCTGTACCTCCAATAAAGAAATGGTAGCGAAGCATGGAGCAGAATTGATACGGATTGCAAAAGAGAACAAGGTGAATTTCCTGTATGAAGCCAGTGTCGGCGGCGGTATTCCGATCATCCGCCCGTTGATCAGTTCTCTCACCTGTGACGATATAACGGAAGTAACCGGTATCTTAAACGGAACTACGAATTACATCCTAACAAGAATGCAGGACAAAGGCGCTGCGTTTGAGGAGGTTTTGGCCGAAGCGCAGGAGAAGGGATATGCGGAACGGAATCCGGAGGCAGATGTAGAAGGCTATGATGCCTGTCGTAAGATAGCGATCCTTACCTCTTTGGTATGTGGACAGCAGGTGGATTATGAAGATATTCATACTGAGGGTATCACAAGAATAACCGATAAGGATTTTGTATATGCAAAGGCGTTAAAGAGTTCCATCAAGCTGTTAGGCACATATCAGAGGATTGACGGGAAGGCGTATGCGATGGTAGCGCCGATGCTCATCAGCGAAAAGCATCCGCTTTATCATGTGAACGATGTTTTCAATGCCATTTTCGTGCATGGAAATATGCTGGATGACGCCATGTTTTATGGAAGAGGCGCAGGAAAGTTACCGACTGCCAGTGCGGTGGTTTCCGATGTGGTAGATGAAGTTAAGCATATGGGAAGAAATATCATGCAGATCTGGGAACCGGGCAAATTAGAGCTAGGAAACTTTGCCGAATGGAAGCATAAGTTTTTGGTACGGATTCAGTCAGCGGATATTGATGATGTAGACATGGAAGACGTAAAGAATGCATTTGGGGATGTGTTATATGTAAAGGCTCCAGGAATTACGAATGAAACGGCGTTTATCACGAAGCCTATGGAAGAAGGGACATTCCAGGAAGTCATTCAGCATTTTACGGGAGTGATCAATACGATACGAGTTGGATTTTAATTAGAAAAAGGGAGGATTAAAAGATGAAATACATTATTGTAGTAGGAGATGGCATGGCGGATTATCCGATCCCATCGCTTGCAGATAAAACACCATTGGAATATGCAAGAACACCGATAATGGATGAAATGGCAAAGGTCTCAGAGATCGGTCTGGTGCAGACGATTCCTGATGGAATGAGTCCGGGAAGTGATACTGCTAATTTATCAGTGATTGGTTATGATCCGGAGAAGTATTATTCCGGACGGTCGCCGCTTGAGGCACTTAGTATCGGCGTGGATATGAAACCGACGGATGTTTCCTTTCGCTGTAATATCGTAACCTTGTCAGAGAAAGAGGATGCCTATGAGGAACAAACGATTTTGGATCATAGCTCCGGTGAGATTTCTACGAAGGATGCGGCTGTTTTACTGAAAGCGGTTAAAGAGGAGCTGGAGCCGGTCTATAAGGATTATCATTTTTATACGGGTACCAGTTATCGGGAGCTGGCGATATGGGAAAACGGAAAAGTGCTGCCATTAACGCCGCCTCATGATATATTAGGTAAGGTGATCGGAGGATATTTGCCGGAAGATGAAGCGCTTCGCAGTATGATGAAGGCAAGCTATGATATTCTAAAAGATCATCCGATAAATCTTAGAAGGAAAAAACAAGGCTTAAATCCGGCAAATTCTCTTTGGTTCTGGGGAGCCGGTACACGCCCGGCACTTTCCTCGTTCGAAGAAAAGTATCATCGGAAGGGCGTCATGATTTCTGCGGTTGATCTGTTAAAGGGAATTGCGGTTGGAGCAGGACTGAAGAATATTTCCATAAAAGGTGCTACCGGGGGATTGGAAACGGATTATGAAGGAAAAGCACAGGCAGCGGTTAAGGCATTGCTTATGAAAGGATATGATTTTGCCTATATTCATGTAGAGGCTCCAGATGAAATGGGGCATCAGGGAAGCCTGGTGCGGAAAATTCAGGCCATCGAATATCTGGATTATCGTGTGCTTCGAAATCTTAAAATGGCGTTTGATGCAAGTGGAGAACCGGTCCGTATTTTGGTTTTACCAGATCATCCTACACCAATCGCTAAACGGACCCATGTAAGCGACCCGGTGCCTTATATGCTTTATGACAGCAGCAGACCGATCAAGAATACCTGTCGGTATAACGAAAGAGAAGCAAAGGCAGGAGGAATCTATGTGGCAAAAGGGCATACGCTCATAGATCATTTGTTTGAGGAATAAAACCTGTAGGTAAAAAATATCTAGGAGGAAGTCATGTTAGTAGTAAAGAAATTTGGCGGTACTTCTGTAGCCAATAAAGAACGAATCTATAACGTCGCCAATCGTTGTATTGAAGATTACAAGAAAGGCAATGATGTGGTCGTTGTATTATCCGCCATGGGAAAATATACAGATGAATTGATTGATAAGGCAAGGGATATAAATCCCAACCCCCCAAAGCGGGAAATGGATATGCTTTATACGATTGGGGAGCAGATGTCCGTCGCATTGATGGCAATGGCAATGAACCAACTGGGAGTTCCTGCGGTGTCGCTGAATGCATTTCAGGTGGGAATGCATACCACCAGCGTTTATGGAAATGCGAGGTTAAAACGGATTGATAGCGAGCGAATCCGAAACGAGCTGGAACAAAGAAAAATCGTAATTGTAACCGGATTTCAGGGAGTTGATAAGTTCGATAACTATACTACTCTGGGACGAGGCGGTTCAGATACCACAGCGGTTGCTTTGGCAGCAGCATTAAATGCCGATTCCTGCGAAATCTTTACAGATGTGGACGGGGTGTTTACCGCTGATCCCAGAAAGGTTGCAAAGGCAAGGAAAATCGATGTGATTTCATATGATGAAATGTTGGAACTGGCAACCTTAGGAGCAGGCGTATTACATAATCGTTCCGTAGAGCTGGCAAAAAAGTATGGAGTGCGATTGGTTGTACGTTCAAGTCTGAATACAACAGAAGGAACCGTGGTTAAGGAGGTAGGAAACATGGAGAAAATGCTGGTAAGCGGCGTTGCGGCGGATAAAGATACAACAAGAGTTTCATTGATCGGATTAAAGGATGAGCCGGGAGTGGCATTCCGCTTGTTTAATCATCTGGCAAGGCATAATATTAACATTGATATGATCTTACAGTCCATTGGACGGGAAGGGACAAAGGATATAACCTTTACTCTTGCCGAGGATAACGCAAAAGAGGCTGTGGAAATCGTAGAACGCCATTTTCACGAATACGATAAGATTGATGTGGAAAAGGATGTGGCAAAGGTATCAATCGTAGGTGCCGGAATGATGTCCAATCCGGGTGTAGCCGCAAAAATGTTTGAGTGTTTATATGATGAGGGCATAAATATCAAGATGATTTCGACCTCAGAGATTCGTGTCAGTGTTTTGATTGATGAAAAATATACGGAAAAGGCCATGAATGCAATTCATGATAAATTTTCTTTAGGCGATTAAGGAATCAGAAAAAGGTTTTGGATATGACATCCAAGACCTTTTTTGTCATATAGAAAATCCGTAAGGTTGGCGGATGGTCGGAACATTATTCTATTTTACTTAGAGAATTCAAGGATTCCTATATACTTAAAAAAATAAATATGCTAAACTATCATTGGCTGTTACAAGCATCTGAAGATCCATACGAACAGAAGAACAGATGGCAGAAGGACTTTTGTCAGAGATAGAAAACATATGTGGAAGTAAGGAGGTTTTACATGGGAATGAAGCGAACGGATTATATTGGCTGGGATCAGTATTTTATGGGGATTGCCCTTCTTTCGGCAGAACGGAGTAAAGATCCGTCTACCCAAGTCGGCGCATGTATCGTGGACGAAAATAACCGAATCCTTTCTGTGGGTTACAATGGCATGCCTTCCGGTTGTGACGATGATGTCATGCCATGGGGAAAAGTTGGAAATGCTCTGGATAATAAATACTTCTTTGTCTGTCATGCGGAATTGAACGCAATCTTGAATTACCGGGGCGGTTCGCTTCGGGGAGCGAAATGCTATTCCACCTTATTCCCCTGCAATGAATGTGCAAAAGCGATCATACAAAGTGGGATAAAGGAAATCATCTACTTATCGGATAAATATGCAGATACTGATTCCACGGTTGCATCAAAACGGATGTTTTCTATGGCAGGTGTATCCTATCGGGCATTTGAACCCCAGGGGAAAAGAATTACGCTGGATATTTAGAAATTGGAAATATTGGAGGAAATACATTATGGACATCACAAGGGTGATTGCATCGGAACTGGGAATCAGAGACAGTCAGGTAGAAGCGGTGATTCGTTTGATTGATGAAGGGAATACGATCCCCTTTATAGCCCGTTACCGGAAGGAAGCGCATGGCGCTTTAAATGACGAGATATTACGGAATCTGGACGAACGCCTTCAGTACCTCCGCAATCTGGAAGAACGGAAACAGACGGTATTAAAGAGTATTGATGAACAGGACAAGCTGACGTCAGAGTTAAAAAAGCAAATTGAAGATGCGATGACTTTGGTTGCAGTAGAGGATTTATACCGGCCATATAAGCAAAAGCGGCGGACACGGGCAATTATCGCCAAGGAAAAGGGCTTAGATGGATTGGCAAATATCATCTGGCTGCAAATGACAAAGAAGCCGGTAAGAGAAGAGGCGGAACAGTATCTGAATGAAGAGAAAGGAGTTAATACTGTAGAAGATGCCATACAGGGTGCAATGGATATTCTGGCAGAACGCATATCGGATGATGCACAATACCGCACATGGATTCGCTCCGTCACATGGAAGGAAGGAATCCTGATTTCAGAGGCTAGGGATACAGAGACGGAATCCGTTTATGAGATGTATTACGAGTTTCAGGAGCCGGTCGCCAAGATGGCTGGATACCGGGTTCTTGCCGTGAATCGTGGAGAGAAGGATAAGATATTATCGGTACGGATCGCCGCACCGGAAGAAAAGATTCTTCATTATCTGGAAACACAGGTCATTGTGAATGAAAATACGAATACAAAACCGTTATTGCAGGAAATTTGTGCCGACAGTTATCACCGTTTGATCGCCGATTCAATCGAACGGGATATACGGAATGAGATGACGGAGCAGGCAGAGGATGGTGCAATTCAGGTTTTTGGTCAAAATTTAAATCAACTGTTGATGCAGCCGCCTGTTTCGGGACAGGTAGTGTTAGGCTGGGATCCTGCATTTCGTACCGGCTGCAAGCTGGCAGTAGTAGACGCTACCGGTAAAGTGCTGGATACAAAGGTAATTTACCCTACACCGCCCCAAAATAAGGTAAAAGAAGCAAAGGCAGAGGTATATAAGTTGATTCGAAAGTATGGGATTACTTTGATTTCTGTTGGGAATGGAACTGCCTCCAGAGAATCCGAACAGGTAATCGTTGATTTGTTAAAGGAAATACCGGAGCCTGTGCAGTATGTGATCGTAAACGAAGCGGGCGCCTCCGTGTATTCTGCCAGCAAGTTGGCGACAGAGGAATTCCCTTCCTTTGATGTGGGGCAGCGAAGTGCTGCTTCTATTGCCAGACGGATTCAGGATCCATTGGCAGAGCTGGTGAAGATTGATCCCAAATCCATTGGCGTCGGCCAGTATCAGCATGATATGAATCAGAAGAAACTGGGAGAAGCGCTGTCAGCAGTAGTAGAAGATTGTGTAAATCGGGTAGGTGTAGATATCAATACTGCTTCTGTATCTCTTTTGGAATATGTGTCAGGCATTTCCAAATCGCTGGCAAAAAACATTGTGGCTTATCGGGAGGAGCATGGAAGATTCCGTAACCGGAACGAATTGATGAAAGTAGCTAAGATGGGGCCAAAGGCATACGAACAGTGTGCGGGCTTTATGCGGATTCCAGATGGAGAAAATCCTTTAGACCGAACCAGTGTCCATCCGGAATCTTACGATGTAGCAGGGAGACTGTTGACAAAGCTTGGGTATCATCTGGCGGATATTGCTTCGGGAGGTGTCATAGGACTGTCGCTTGCTGCAAGGGATACGAAGAAATTATCCGCTGATCTGGGGGTTGGTGAAATAACCTTAAAGGATATTATCAAGGAATTGGAAAAACCGGGCCGGGATCCAAGAGAGGAGATGCCAAAGCCGATTCTCCGATCGGACGTACTGGAAATGAAGGATTTGAAAGAAGGTATGGTTTTGAAGGGAACCGTTCGGAATGTAATTGATTTTGGCGCTTTTGTGGATATTGGTGTTCATCAGGACGGTCTGGTACATATTTCCCAGATGAGTCATAAGTTTATCAAGCATCCGTTGGAGGCGGTCCATGTTGGGGATATTGTGGAAGTAAAAATCTTGGGAGTAGATTTACAAAAAAAACGGATCCAGCTTACCATGAAGCTATAAAAGGAGTAGAAGATGGAACAGGAGATTCAACTATCTGTCAATATGAAAACAAGTTATATGTATTCCTTTTTCTTTTGGCATTTGCATCGTAGTGCCAGAGGAGTCATTGGTGTTTGTATCAGTTTAATTGCATTGGTCTTGTTTTTTATGTCTTTGGGCGGAGGTGGCGAATGGGAGACCAGACAGGTTATTTTGCTTTTGATCGGATTGATGTTTACCATAATAAATCCGTTTTTGCTTTGGATTCGGGCCAGAAAACTGGTTGTTCTGACACCGGTCTATAAGGAAGCGTTGACCTATACATTCCGGCAGGACGGTTTTACGATTGCACAGGGGGACCAAGAACAGTTTGTCGAATGGGGAAAAGTCCTTAAGGTGTGTAAAACGCCGACGGTTCTGATTATATATACGGCAAAAAATGCCGGCTCGATTCTTGCATTTCGAGAAATGGGTGATAAGCGGGAAGCAGTAGAAACCATCATCGCAAGAGGGTGTAAAGAAGCGGGTATTACGCAAATACCGTCAAATATGAAGAAATAGTATATATGAAACCAAATAAGCAAAAAAGCATTTGGAAACAGCATGGAGTGACAAAGCAGTATGATCAAGAATAGTTACAGAGCGAAAGAAACCTATCAAATCGGATTGGAATTAGGAAAGCAGGCAAAGCCGGGTGATGTCGTTTGCCTCATCGGGGAACTTGGAGTAGGGAAAACCGTATTTTCACAAGGCTTTGGTGCAGGCATTGGGATTTCAGAACCAATCAGCAGTCCTACCTTTACTATCGTTCAGGTGTATGAGGAAGGGCGGCTTCCCTTTTACCATTTTGATGTTTATCGGATTGAAGAAGAGGAGCTTTTTGAGATCGGATTTGAAGAAATGGTGGAAGGAGAAGGGGTGTCTTTAATCGAATGGGCTGATCGGATTCCGGACAGTCTTCCGGAGCATTACACGGAGATCACCATTGAAAAACAGCCGGAACAAGGATTTGATTACCGGAAAATAACCATTTGTGAAAGATAAAACGAGAATAAATAAAAAGTATAAGCATGAAAGGAGGCACATATGAAGCTATTAGCAATAGACAGTTCTGGTCTGGTTGCATCTGCTGCCATTTTGGAAAATGAGATATTGCGGGCAGAGTATACCATCAATCATAAAAAAACACATTCTCAGACTCTGCTTCCCATGATAGAGGAAATCATGTCCATGACGGAAACAAAACCGGAAGAAATCGATGCCATTGCAGTTGCAGGAGGCCCCGGCTCGTTTACGGGTCTTCGGATAGGCTCGGCTACGGCAAAGGGATTGGGAATGGCGTGGAATAAGCCGATCATTAACGTACCGACGCTTATGGGATTGGCATATAACTATCAGGGAAATACACAGATACTTTGTCCGATTCTGGATGCCAGACGCAATCAGGTTTATACAGGCATTTATACCTTTGTCAAGGACCGTCTGGTTACTTATATGGAGCAGTGTGCCATGTCTATTTCAGAGCTTATGGATAAGCTGAAACAGGTGACAGTGGATAAGGATAATACTGATTCCGTGATTTTTCTGGGAGATGGTGTACCCGTCTATCGTAGCTTCATTGAGGAACAAGGCTCCTTTTCGTATAAGTTTGCTCCGGCACATCTGAATGGACAGCGGGCAGGAGCAGTCGGAAGCTGTGCCATGCAGCTGGCTTCTGAAGGGAAGATGGAGACTGCGGCATGGCATCGGCCGGAATATCTGCGGCTGTCACAGGCTGAACGGGAAAGAAGGAAAAAGCAAAGTGAAAATAAATTATAAGTGGACGGACGGAGCGGCAACCGATTTTTTGAAATTTTATAAAATCACTGAGGATTATTATAGTAAGATTGTTGGAGGAGTGGAAAATAGAAAGGCGTTTATCCCGTATAATGTTTCCTCTAATATACAGGATGTTTTGATTGCTTATTTAAATCATTTGCCGGTCGGATGTTCCGGATTAAAGATGTATTCGAAAGAAGAGGTAGAGATAAAACGGGTCTGGGTGGAACCGGAATACCGTAGATGGCATATAGCAACGACTATGATGGAATTGTTGGAAGTGCGTGCCAGACAAACAGGGTATCGGAGGATGATTTTGCAGACAAGGGAGATTATGACGGATGCAGTCAGATTATACGATTCATTAGGATATGATAGAATTAAAAATTATCCTCCGTACGATAAGTTGGAAGGCGCTGTCTGCTTTGCAAAAGACATTTGAGAGATGGAAGTTTGTTGTTATTGATAACAGATAAAAAAGGAAAAGAAATGCTGAGTATTCGACCTATGAAACTTGAGGATGTACAAGCGGTGGCAGAGATTGCCAGAGATTGTTTTTCAGATCCGTGGAGTTCGGCTGCGTTTCAGGATGTCTTCCGGTATTCGGGAAATTATTATTTTGTAGCGGAAAAAGAAGAAATGCTTTGCGGGTTTGCCGGAATTCTGGTATCCACAGATACCGCTGATATTATGAATCTGGGAGTGATACCCAAACTGCGGGGAGGGGGTATCGCAAAACAGCTTCTGCATCGGATATTAGAGCAGGCAGTGCAATGCGGCTGTGTTCAAGTGCTTTTAGAGGTACGGGAAAGCAACCAAATTGCCAGAATGCTTTATGAAAACAGCGGATTTGAACAGATCGCAGTACGAAAAAATTATTACACAAAGCCAGTCGAAGACGGAATCGTAATGCAGAAGTATCTGAAGAAAAAAATGGAATAAGAGAAACGGAAAATGACAGTGATTCCCACTATACGACATATTAAAATTCTTTTATAATAGGCATTGATAAAACATGATTCCGATCCATGAGCCTTGATTTGGGAGCGGGGCCTTCGGATACCGGAATGTGCAAAATACCAAAAGAAAGGTTGGAAGATACTATGGGACAGATAAGATGCAATAAATGCGGGAGAGAAATTCAGCTGGGAGAGGGGAAGATAAAAGAAGACTGCCTGAAGGTGGTAAAAGAGTGGGGATATTTTTCAGAAAAGGATCGGGAGCAGCATACCTTTTATTTGTGTGAGGAGTGCTATGACAATATGGTAAAAGAATTCGTCCTTCCGATTAAAAAGGAATTTCTGGAAGAGGTATTATAGGGATTCTTTCTTATAACGCATTGATTTATGAACAGAATATTGCTACAATGAAGAAAGTATAGAAAAAGCGAGGAACCGGTATGATTGACGTATGTTTGCTGGGGACAGGGGGGATGATGCCTCTGCCCCAACGTGCATTAACCTCCCTGATGGTACGATATAATGGAACCAGTGTACTGATTGATTGTGGCGAAGGAACGCAGATAGCAGTCAAAAAATGCGGCTGGAGCTTTAAGCCGATTGATGTTATCTGCTTTACTCATTTTCATGCAGATCATATCAGCGGTCTGCCGGGACTGCTGTTGACTCTGGGAAATGCGGAACGGACAGAGCCTTTATTGCTTATCGGGCCTAAACGACTGCAAAAGGTGGTAAATGCGTTGCGAACCATTGCGCCAGAGCTTCCTTTCCCCATAGAGTTTCATGAGCTTCAGGAAGCAGAGGAAGAGTTTAGGCATCATGGCTTGACGATTCGGGCATTCCGGGTGAATCACAATGTTACCTGTTACGGTTACAGTATTGAACTGGGACGGGCAGGGAAATTCGATATCGAAAAGGCAAAAGAAAATCAGGTGCCTATGCCTTGCTGGAGCCCGTTACAAAAACAGGCAGTATATGAATATGAAGGGGTTATTTACCAACAGGATATGGTGTTGGGAGAACCACGAAAGGGATTAAAACTGACCTATTGTACGGATTCCCGTCCTACGGATTCGATCGTCCGGAATGCAATGGACTCAGATCTGTTTATTTGTGAAGGAATGTATGGAGAAGACGGGAAAGAAGAAAAAGCAAGGGAATATAAGCATATGACGATGTATGAAGCGGCAGAGCTTGCAAGGAAGGCGAATGTGAATGAGCTGTGGCTTACCCATTACAGTCCGTCGCTGGTATATCCGGAGCAGTTTGAAACAAAGGTAAGGAAGATCTTTCCAAATACTATGATCAGCAGGGACGGAAGATGTTGTAACCTAAAATTTGAGGAGGATTCATAAAGGAGAGGATACGATGGCGGAGTTGGAAAAAGATAATGAAAAAAGGAAGGATTCCTCTTCCGGACATATTCTGCGATTTGTGATTCTTTTGGTACTGGCGGCAGCAGTGCTTCTTGCGATATATCTCCGTTTGACAAATCATTCCAAGAACAGTGACCGGCAGGCGGACGAAAATTATACGGAAACAGAAATCCTAAAACAATATGATCTGGAGAAGCAGTATCCCAAAACAGTACGGGAAGTGGTAAAGCTCCATTGCCGTTTCTTGAAATGTATCTATAATGAAGAATTGAGTGCAGAAGAATTAGAGACACTGAATCGGCAATGCCGGAATCTGTATTCGGATATATTATTGTCAGAAAACGGAGAAAGGGAGCAGCTAGCAGATTTAACGGAGGATATCAGTGCCTTTCATTCTGCTGGAAAGATTTTTGTGAATTATACGGTAGGAGAGGAAAGCAGTATCCTTTATACCACTGAAAACGGAGTAGATTATGCAATGGTTACCGTGACCTGTAATATTCGGGAAGGCTCCGGCACCAACGCATTAGAGGAACAGTATTTGTTGATAAAGGAAAAAGAACAGTGGAAAATCTTAGGCTGGCAAGGGATCGTACCGGAGGAAACCCTTGTGGATGACACGGGAGAGTAATGAATTCAGGAAAAATGGAAAATGAAATGCAGTTAACGGAAAATTCTAATGTCAGAATATTGGCGATTGAAACCTCATGTGATGAGACAGCGGCAGCCATTGTGGAAAACGGAAGAGAGGTATTATCAAATATCATTTCCTCTCAGATTGATCTGCATACGGTCTATGGCGGTGTAGTACCCGAAATTGCTTCCAGAAAACATATTGAAAATATCAATTATGTGATACAGGAGGCATTAGACAAGGCAGGCCTTACGTTCCAGGAAATTGATGCAATAGCGGTAACATATGGCCCCGGCTTAGTAGGGGCCTTGCTGGTTGGAGTTTCTGTAGCAAAGGCCTTGAGCTATGGACTGGGACTGCCTTTAGTTGGAGTTCATCATATTGAAGGACATATTTCCGCCAATTATATCGAAAATAAAGAGTTAGAACCTCCATATATCTGTCTTGTGGTTTCAGGCGGTCATTCTCATTTAGTAAAGGTTGAGGATTATGGAGTTTATCAGGTGCTTGGCAGAACCAGAGATGATGCGGCAGGAGAGGCCTTTGATAAGGTAGCCCGTGCCATCGGGCTTGGCTATCCGGGTGGGCCGAAGATTGATAAGATAGCCAAAACAGGGAATCCGCAGGCAATTTTATTCCCCAGGGCAAGCATGGCAGACAACCCATATGACTTTAGCTTTAGCGGTTTGAAATCCGCTGTCTTAAATTATTTAAATCAGTGTGAAATGAAAGGGGAAGTTTATTCCCAAGCAGATGTAGCTGCCTCTTTTCAACAGGCAGTAGTAGATGTTTTAACGGAGCATACAATGCTTGCTATGCAGGAAACAGGAATGAAAAAACTGGCGATTGCAGGCGGAGTAGCATCGAATTCCGCTTTACGACAGGCAATGCAGGATAAATGTAAAGAATATGGAATCACATTTTATTCCCCCTCACCGATTTTATGTACGGATAATGCGGCTATGATCGGAGCCGCAGGGTATTATGAATACTGTAAGGGGATCCGGCATGGACTGGATCTGAACGCAGTTCCAAATCTAAAACTGGGAGAACGATAGATGAAAGAACGCATTACAGCAATTATATTGGCTGCCGGGCAGGGAAAACGGATGAACAGCAGGATTCAAAAACAGTTTATGCTGTTACAGGAAAAACCGCTGCTTTATTATTCTCTGCGCTGTTTTCAGGATAGTGAGGTTGAGGAGATCGTTCTGGTGACTGGAAACGGAGAGATTGAATTCTGTCAAAAGGCGATTGTGGAGGCCTACGGATTTACAAAAGTGAAGGCGGTCATAGCAGGCGGTGCAGAACGATACGATTCAGTGGAACAAGGATTGGCCTGTGTAGAAGACGGAATCGTTTTGATCCATGACGGGGCAAGGCCTTTTGTCAGCAGGGAAATGATCCGGCAGTCAATAATTGCGGCAATGGAAAACGGAGCGTGTACGGTGGGCGTACCGGTAAAAGATACGATCAAGGTGGTTGATGAAGTTCAGTACGGTATTGAAACACCGGATCGAAAAACCCTTTGGCAGATACAGACACCGCAAGCATTCCGTACCGGATTGATAAAAGAGGCATATGTCCGAATGAGACAGGATGGGATGGAAAATATCACAGATGATACCATGCTGGTAGAGAGATATTGTGGTGTACGTTCAAAAATCATAATGGGTGATTATCACAATTTGAAGATTACCACACCAGAGGATTTCATTGCAGCAGAGGCTTTCTTGCGATATGATCTTCAATCCAAAGAAAGCATTTTATAAGAAGCTGCAAAAGCAAAAGCGTGAAAAGGAAGAAATCGGCACAGATTTTCGAAGTCTGTGCCGGTTTTTGTCATACATAAAGCGATAAAAAATACGATAGAAAGTAGTTGACAGTATAGAGTGAAAATGATAATATTATAAATGTCGCTGATGAAAAATGAAAGCAAAAAAGCGATAAAAATCATATTATTATTCATATACGGAGAGGTATCGAAGTGGTCATAACGAGGCGGTCTTGAAAACCGTTTGTCCGAGAGGGCACATGGGTTCGAATCCCATCCTCTCCGCTCCTGATTCGTATCAGGTATGAATCAAACGCTTGTACGAGGAGAAGTACCCAAGCGGTTGAAGGGGCTCCCCTGGAAAGGGAGTAGATCGTGAATAGCGGTGCGAGGGTTCAAATCCCTCCTTCTCCGTTTTATCTGTCTGGTATTCCAAGGACGGATAAGAATGTACAGATTCTGCGTGAAGCGTCTGCACCATGACAACAGAACAATAAGACAACCCTGAAAATTCAAGAGAAGATTCAGAAAAACGGACAGCCG
>CANPZL010000004.1 GCA_947589055.1 uncultured Lachnospiraceae bacterium
ATAAGGCCAAGCAGAAAAGCGCCTGTGACATTGATCAGCAAGGTTTTAACTGGGAATCCGTTTTCCGGGTTTATAGGAATGAGGCCAATGAGATAGCGGCAGACTGAACCGAGAAACCCGCCGATACCAACCATAACGCAATTTAACAAATTTGACATAACCTGTCTCCTTTCTGTAACCGGGATATAAATATCAATTTTATTATATAATAGGTTTTCTGTATTTCCAAGAAACGGATAAAATTTTATGGCCTGACGTTAAACATATTTTGCGGCAAATACAGAAAGTTGGATTCCGTACGGTTGACATCTTATATAATAAGTTATACAATGTACTTAGTAAAACTAAATATATAACGAGGTGGTAATTTGAATCAACGATATGAACAGCAAATGAAAAAAGGAGTTCTGGATATGCTGATCTTAAAGCTGCTCATGCAGGAAGAAAAGTACGGCTACCGGCTCATTCAGGAATTAAAGACAAAGAGCGAAGGCAGGATAACCCTGAAAGAAGGGACCCTTTATTCGGCATTGTACCGATTAGAGGAAGAAGGCTGGATAAAAAGCCGCTGGAGCGAAGCCACGGAAAAGGAAGGAGCAAAAAAATATTACGGTATCACGCCGCAGGGAGAACAGGCGTTAGCGGAATTAAAGACGACTTGGAATGAATTTTCCTTATGTGTGAAACGGATTATGGAGGTGTAGGATATATGAAGCAGAAGGAATATATAAAGAAAGTAACACAGAATTTAACATGCTCGAATGGAAGGAAAAAGGAGATCCAAAAGGAATTAACTGCCAATATAGCCACAGCCATTGGAGCCGGTGAAACATGGGAAGCGATTCAGGAGCGGATGGGGAAACCGGAACAGGTGGCACAGGAGTTTAACGAGAATTTGTCTGGCGGAAAGCCGGGAAAAGGGAAAACGAGACCCCTGCTTATTGTTTTGGGAAGTGTTTTAGGTGTTTTGCTTATACTGGGAGCTGCCGGTTTCTGGATATTGCCAAAGAATATTCCGTTGGAAAAAAGCAGTATCTTTCAGGAAGCAGAGGTGGAAGCGCAGGCAGATTATGTGATTGAATTATTGAACCAGTCCGAATATGAGGATTTGGCAATGATTTCTACTCCGGAAATGCAAACCTTTTTACGGGATAATTCAATGGACGATGCAAAAGCAATGTTAGGAACTCCGCTGGGAGGGTATCGGGGAAATCTGGAAACGCACTTATATGAAATGCGGCAGATGGGAAAACGTTATGCGACAGCTCGTATACTTGCTTCCTATGAAAACCGCAGTGTTTGGTATACGATTACTTTTGATACGGATATGAAGCTGACAGGGCTGTACATGCAATAAGAAGGAGGGAGATCCGTATGGTGTTTGGAATCCTATTGATGTGCTGTAATTGTATCGTGCCTTTGCTTTTGATTCTTTTTGGACGTATGCTGCTGAAAAACCCGCCGGGCAAAAACTGGTACTTTGGTTATAGAACCAGACGTTCTATGGAAAGTGACGAAGCATGGGCGTTTGCCCAGCGGGAGTGGGGCAGGCTTGCGTTTTACTTAGGTGTGATCCTGCTTCCGGTATCCATTGCTGCCAGTATCTCCATGTTTTGGCTTCAGGAAGACGGACAGGGTATCCTTACCTGTGTGATTGAGGGCGTGCAGATCTTTCTTTTGTTCGTATCCATTTTTCCTGTAGAAGCAAAGCTGAAAAATAAGTTTCCCCAATAATGCTGAAAAACATAGAAAAGGATAGGAATTTCCTCCCGGTTATGTTACCATAATAGAAAATGGGGGGATACGATACTTATGCGGGAAACGGTTGCAAAAGGAATAAAAATATCCTTTGCCTGTGCCATGTCCATATTGACGGCTATGGTGCTGGGACTGGAAAATGCCATAACAGCGGGTATTATCACTATTTTGAGTATCGGTGATACCAAAATGGCAACCTTTCGTGTGGCAGGAAAACGAAGTCTTGGTTTCCTCTGCTCGATGGCATTGGCGGCGGTTTGTTTCTATGGGATCGGTTTTAGTACATTGGGATTTGTAGTCTACATTCTTTGTTTTATTCTATTATGTCTGTTATTAAACTGGCAGGAAGCCATTACGATCAATGCAGTCTTAGTTTCTCATATCTGGTTTACGCAATGCTTTAGTTTGGAGCTTTTCTTAAATGAACTGCTATTATTTATAATTGGAATTGGGTTTGGCATACTGATCAATCTGCTGCTGCGAAAAAATAACCGGGAGTTTGAAGCATTGGCAGAGGAGGTGGATACTGCCATTAAGGAGATTCTGATACAGATGTCCCGGCAGATCTTAATAGAAGAAGAACAGGTATTTCGTGCGGAAGCCTTTCTGGAACTAAAAGAAAAGATTGCAAAAGCAGAGCTTTGCGCTATGCAAAACTATGACAATACGCTGTTAAATAAATCCATCTATGAACTGGAATATGTTGAAATGCGTCAAAAACAGGGAATGGTGCTGGAAGAGATCTATAAAAGCATCTGCATGATAGAAATGCTGCCCAGACAGGTTCATGCGGTAGGAGAATTTTTAAGACAGGTAGCGGAGGAATATCATAGGGATAATGATGTAGAGAATCTTTTACAGAAGTTAAACAGTGTATTTGAAAGCATGAAGATACAGGAACTTCCGCATTCCAGAGAGGAATTTGAAGCCAGGGCGGTCTTATACTATTTGTTAAAGCAGATGGAAGAATTTCTTCGGTTGAAAAATGAATTCGTCAGACGACAGCGGAAGCATAAAAAATGACCGAAAAATATCCGGAATATGAAAAGAATAAATGAATAGACGGAAACGGCCGATATAGTTTAATAAAGCAAACGGAGTTGCGAAAAATTCAAGGAGGAGAAGCTTATGATACCGATTTATGCAGCAGACAGAGCGGAGGCTCAGACGTCAAACTTAACAAAAGTGAAAGTGATTAGCGATGATGGAACCGTAGTATCGGCAGCACGGAAAAAGACGGAAGAGGAAGATGCTGCGGTAGACGGTGTGTCACTGAATATTTCAGATGAGGGAAAGAAAAAGCTGGGTGAGCAGGAAGCGTTGCTGGAGACCTTGCAAATGCAGCTGGAAAACACAAAAGAACAGGTAAAGGCGCAAGAAGAGGCATGGGATTCTATGGGAAAATGCCTTGCTATTGCAATCCGTATCGTAAAAGGCGATAATGTTCCAACGCAGGATATTGAATATCTGAAGGAAAAGAATCCGGATCTGTTTATGCAGTCTATGTCCCTGCGGATGCCCAAAAAGGATCCGGAGGATTGTGACAGTGTATTAGACGAGGAAGAGGATGAAGAAGCGTCAGGGGAAGACGGGGCAAAGGCAGTGCTGACAGGCGAGTCGTCAGCGGCAGATGGGGAAAGCTCATTTACAGATGCTTCTGTTGAAAAACCGCCTGTAGGGGCATAAACCAATCTTTATATTTTTAACGGAAACTACTTTACTTTATTGGAAATGTCTGGTATTATATATTACGAAATTGTTACAAATAAATGAAGTAATAGTTGGATACCCATTGAAGGATAAAGCAGTAGGAGCTTTAAAATGAAAAAACGCAGACATGGAAATATACATAGGAAGTTGAAAATGTATCGTGCGATGTTGATCGCTACAGGAGTGTCCCTGTTGGCATTCCCGGTTGCTATGAACAGTCAGATGCTTTCCGAACGGTATCAGATCCGGATTAACGGAAAGGTGATTGGAATTGCGGAAGGACAGGAACAGGCAGTTGAGGCATATGAATATGCAAGATTGACACTGAATTCCCAGTCGGAAAACCTGACCTTGCTCCGTGCAGAGGTTGCGTATGAGCCGGTAAAAGCGAGAGCCTCACAGGTATTGTCTGAAAATGAATTGGCACAGCAGATTTATAATGAGCTGGCGGATTGCCTGATAGATGAAAAAACACTGGCTTATACGGTAAAGATCAATGATTATACGGTTACCCTGCGTAGTGAAGCAGAGGTACTGGAACTTTTAGAGCAGGTACAGGGAGCCTATGACCTTAACGATGAGTTTGTAATAGAACTGGCGTCAGAAAATAAGCAGGAAGTAGGAGCGATGACGACAAATGTGATCAATGCTTCCAAGACAGCAAATAATCCCCCTATAGTAGCGGCCTCTGATGAGGCCGGTAATCCGGTAGTAGCTGGAGCGGATACGAATGTAGGAGAAGACGGAATCCTTTCCGTAGAGTTTCAGGAGCAGGTGGAAGTCATTGAAACCTATGCTTCTCAGGAACAGTTATCCAGTGTACAAACAGCTTATGAGGGAATCACCAAGGAACAGGAAAATAACGAAGTCTATCAGGTACAGGCAGGGGACTGTCTTTCCACGATAGCAGATAAGTATGGAATGTCAACGCAGGAGTTACTTGCACTCAATGAAGGCTTGGAGCTGGATTCCAATATCCTGATTGGGGATCAACTGGTAGTCATGGTTCCAAAGCCGGAATTATCAGTTCTTATGGAGGAGCAGACTACTTATACGGAGGATTATGAAGCAGAAGTACAGTATGTGGATAATCCGGACAAGTATGTAGGGGATAATACCGTGATACAGGAACCCCAGACCGGGAATCGGACGGTAACGGCGGTGATAAGCTATAATAACGGTACGGAAACCGGACGGGAGATTATTAAAGAACAGGTGAATCAGGAGGCAGTTGCAAAGATCGTGGAACGGGGAACAAAACCGTTGCCCACCTATATTCGGCCAACTACCTATGGCGTCCTGACCTCTCCTTTTGGAGCAAGATGGGGAACGATTCATAAGGGAATCGATTGGGGCGTACCGGTAGGAACTGCTTGCCGGGCATCCAGAGCGGGAACCGTGGTATCCGCCGGCTGGTCAGGCGGATATGGATACTGTGTGGTTATCGACCACGGAGACGGAGTCCGGACCCGATATGCACATTTAAGCTCCATACAGGTAAGCAATGGACAGTATGTCAATCAGGGAGATGTCATTGCCCTGACTGGTAATACCGGTGATAGTACCGGGCCGCATATTCACTTTGAAATTATCGTAAACGGTACAGCAGTGAATCCGGCGGGATATTTATAAAATTCATTGAATAATAGTATATGAAACGACTACAGTGCGGCATCTGTGATATGTTCACAGGTGCCGCACTGCTTTCTTGTGTCTGTAAGGCTCGAATCTTAATTTTCTACAGCTCCATATGCTTAATAAAGCGGATCAACTGCTTTGCCATACGGTATATATCGTTTGTGGACGGTGTATCAGCCGACGTGCTTGTTTCAAACGAAGAGCTTTCCTCTATCAATCCGGTAAGCTGTTCGGAATACCGTTCCAGAAAGGCAGTGCCTTCCGGCCGGTCCGATTGGAGAGTGCCTTCCCAGTGGTCATTTTTCCAAGACAGGTCAGCGGAAAGCGTTCCGTAGTTTTGAGTGGGAATATCCGCTTGTAATAAGCCTTTGGCATCCGTTCCTTGTAGAATGGAAAGATGTATGATATTCCACTGGCCATTTACAGAAAATGGAATCTGGAATTGTTCCTGACGGCTCATTTTCTGCATGATCCGCAGCCCTGCCCGTACCTGTTTCAAGGCTTGTATATCCTTTGCGGTAATCGTGCCGGTAAGTTCATTTTTATGGATCTGTCCGGCAATGGCAGTTTCTAAATTCGCATAGGCTTCTTCCATTTCGGCTGGAGAATTCAGATGCTCGGATAATCCCTCCAGCTGTTGTTCAAATGCCTCGCCGGTATCGCCTGCTTTTGACAGCGTATCAATTGTCCGGAACGTATAGTTCTTTCTTTTTGTAATGTCAGACATGGCCGCTATATTGGAGATGGAAGGGAAAACCTGCATGGTATTCATAAGGTTAAGAGCGTTATCGTCAAATGCATCCAGCCCTTGCAGCAGCTCCGATTGAATTTCTGCTTCCGCTGCCGGTTCGGACGGATTGGTATCATCTGCTTTTTCCGGCGACGTTGCTTCTTCCGTCAACTGATATTGGATTTGATCGAAAAATGCCTCTAACGTGGTTCCGTTTGCGGATTCTTCTGTCATCTGCTGGATCAGTTCCGGTGTCAGCCGATGAAGGAGTTGATTCGCCATATACTGCTGATGGGGAGCAAGCGGATCAAAACCGTCAAGGATCTGATCGCTGATGCTGTTTTCCGATGCGGAGGTTTCATAACCGCCAAAGCTCTCATCCAGTACAGTGTCCATACCGACAGCACGATTGCTTCGATGGGCGGTCAGCAGGTTTTGCAGTGTGACGGATTGCCCGTTTCGTACCAGCGTGCCTATGTCTTTTCCTTTGGATCTTGTCACCTTATCCAGAAGGCGGTAAATGCCGATATATCGGTTTCGTTCCTGCTTCGTGATAGTCCCCTTTCGATCTAATCGTTGCAAAAACTCGCTGAAGCGTTCTTCCCCTGCAAGATCTTCCTCCTGAATATAATCCTGAATCAGATCGTTTAGTTCTTCGATCGGCATGGAAAGAGGATTTATTCCGCTTCGCACCAGATGCAGAACAACAGGCGGCTGTAGGTTCTGGATGAGCGTCTGTACTTGGCTGTCAGCGTCCTTTACCTGTTCGATATGTTCCGGGGTAAGTTCCATTTGGTTATAGCCCAGAATGCGGACAGCACGTTGATTTTCTTGTGTATCCGGCAGATTAAGTTCGTCTAGCAGCTGGGTTACATTTTGAAAGGCTTTTTGAATGGTATCGCCCATATCGCTGCGGGGACGGGTCATCAGGGCTTCATAGGAAGCGGCGGCCTCATGGGAAACAGGAGTATTGGATTTTTGCAGAGCAGTGATTCCGTTTTCATGAAGGCGTTCTATGGTGAATGCACCGGAAAACAGGGTTGCACCTAGAGCGGAAGCTGGTAGATAAGGAAGCTCCTGCATGGCAGTGTTTGTTTCCTGTATCTGTCGTACTGTCTCCGCTGTCGGTTCTGTTCCTTCTGAACGGAATAGTTGTTTGTAAGAATCCCGTTCCAGATTGCGTAGTGCTTCTACTACTTGAGATAGCTCTCTTGCCCGTATATGAATATCTTCTGAAGCAAGAGCATACCCGGCTTCCCAAGTCATTTTCAAACGCAGTTCTTCTAGCTGCCGGTGGGCAGTCAGGGCCTGAAGAGAAGCAGGGGTATTGTCTGCGGCGTCATTTGACTTCGCAAAGGTATCTTTCTGGCAGAAAGCAGACAGGTTATTTAAGGTAAAGGGAAGTCCTGTGTCGGCAAAGGCACGAACCCCTTCTTCTGTGATCTGTTGAAGATCCTGTGCGATTTGTTCTGCCACCTTTTTGGCGGAAGGAAAATATAACTCCATGCTGCGGTACTGGTTAAGCACATTTGAGACCGTTTCCGTTCCTTTTTCGGTTTGTGTCTCTTCCGGTTGAAAAGGGACGTTTACAGAGGGAATACGGGCAAGTGCCTGGGCTGTCTGGTCGGCAAGTTGCTCGCCGATCTCGGACGCCTGTAATCCGTTTTCATTTATATCCTGTATTGCGGTATAAGTGGCTAAGGAATCCGTATTTACCGGGAGATTATGCTGCAATAAAAAGCGGGCGGCATCTAAGGAGGACGAAGATACCTCCATGCCGGCGGCCTGAATAGTACGCCGGATCTGCGGCAGCAGCTGCTGAAATGCTGTCTCTGTAAGAGTAGTATTGGCAGGCATAGGCTTACTGCTATATTCGGATTTGTATAGATTTTCAAGAGAAAGCGGGAGTTCGTTTTGAATCAGGTAGGTGGTCTGTTCTTCGGAAATAGGCAGACAGCGGTCGACTTCCTCTGTAATTTCAGAAAGATTTAAGGACTCCCCCTGAATGGTAAGCCGGAACTCTTCCTTATGCTCCTGTGGATTTGTCAGGGCGATTTGTTTCCGAACGCTGTCGATTGCCTGTTTAAGCTCCTCCTTCTGCTCCTCTCCCCGGAATTGACTTAAAAGGCTTTTTACAAAGGTAAGATTGGCGCTGGTTAATTCAATGCCCATCTGTCGAAGTTTTTTTCGCTCTTCCTCAGATATGGTTTCCAAGACCAGTTTCGCTTCTTCCTGTAGATCCCCATATTCTGTATCCTGCTTCTTGGTCGCCTGCTTCCAGTTCTCCACAAATTGAGCGGTATTCTTTCGGATTTCCGTTTGTGTAATCCCAGAGCGGCCGGTAATGGGAATGGAATCCTGATCTACTAATTTCATAGTGACTTCAGTAGGATTGCTTCCTGTGATCTCCAGATAGATTTGATCTCCGGGCCGGGCGTTTTGTAAAACATCCGTCCGCACCTGTATAGGGGTTCCATTCATCTCTACTACCGGCTCTGTTCCGCCCGTTACGACCGTTCCGGTCAGAAGATCGCCTACTGCGCCGAGGGAAAGGGGATTTGTCCCTTGTTTATCCCGTGTACCGCCCACCGTTTGATTGTAACGGTTTCCGGTGCCAATGCCTAGCAGCAGGCTGGCATCGGTATGATTTTGATAAGCAGCTGTATTTTGATATTGATTCGACATAGATACCATTCCTTTTCCGAACAAACTGTAATGTTTCTATCATATATTTCGGTGGAAAGGGAAGAAATAATTAGAAACAGCCGGATAAATCCTGTAACGACAAAAAATGGTAATCCGCTTAAGGGGTATAGAGTTTTGAATAGACAGCTTTACGGCGGTCCGCCTGTACCGGAAATTCTGACCGGTATGCCGCCGCCTGTTCCGGCTGAATGTCAACACAGAGAAGCTCCGTATTGCTTTCCTGCGAGATCCGTTTCCCATAAGGGTCAAAAGCGATTGAGCTTGGACAGTAGCAAAGGCCGCCTCCGTTCCCGGTCCGATTCACACCGATCATAAAGCACTGGTTTTCGATTGCTCTTGCCTGCAGCAGGGTGTACCAGTGAGTAATACGGGACATCGGCCAGTTTGCGATTACGAAGATTACAGATGCAGACTGTGAAGCCGCTTGAAATACCTCCGGGAAACGCAGATCATAACAGACAAATCCGGAAACACATATCGAAGGTTCCATGTGGCAGGTGACAATCCGATCTCCTCCGGTATAATAGTTCGCTTCTTCTCCGTATGAAAACGGATGTATCTTTGCATATTCCATTAAATATATGCCATTTTCCACCATTGCCAGATGGTTATAATAGCGTCCATCCGCTTCTGCGATATAACCAAAAACGATACCAATGGAATATTGCAGGGAAAGTTGTCGGAAAAATGAGTGAACAGGAGCATCGGACTGCACAGGTTCAAAAAAACGTTCCGGATGCATGGAAAAGCCGGTCAGCGTCATTTCCGGGAATACGATCCACTGACACTGGTTTTCATGTGCATGACGGATTAAGCGTTCACATATGGTTTTGTTTTCGTTGGGACATTCCCAGACAATATCCATTTGGGTCAAAGCAATTTTCATGGAAGCTCCTTTCGGTTTCAAAAAGATTAAAATATCACTTGCACTTTATATCTACATATGATAGTATCATATCAACAAGACATAGTTTTGAAAACTACATCATGAAATATTGATAACATTTCACAAAGAAATGTTGAATCTATGATTATTATACTAAAGAATCAGGAACAATAACAAGAGTTGTATGCTTTTATTTTGAAGGAGGTCATTTATGTGGAAGCTGTTCACAATCGTAAAATCAAAGATCCGGGAAGTGCTATTACACATTTTATCGGTATGTTTATGGCGGCTGCTGCCGCAGCTCCATTGATCATCAAGGCGGGAAACGGACTAAACAGACCGCATACCGGGGCAGTGGTGATATTTATCGTCAGCATGATATTGCTATATGGCGCCAGTACCTCTTATCATACCTTTGATATTTCAGAGAAGGTAAACCGAATCTTGAAGAAGCTGGATCATGCCATGATATTTGTCCTGATTGCAGGCACCTATACGCCGGTATGTGTGATCGGACTGGGTGACCGGTTAGGCTACTGGATGCTGACAGCGATTTGGAGCATCGCAGCGTTGGGGATTACATTTAAACTGTTTTGGATTACCTGTCCGAAATGGGTTTCTTCCGTTATGTATATTCTGATGGGCTGGTTATGTATCATTGCGGCTCCGTTATTGATACGGAATATAGGAAGCAACGCATTCGGCTGGTTGTTAGCAGGCGGGATCATCTATACGATAGGCGGCGTGATCTATGCCTTAAAGGGGAAACGGTTTAATGAAAAACATAAAGGGTTCGGAACCCACGAGATTTTTCATCTGTTCTGTTTGGGCGGAAGCTTCTGCCACTTTATGCTGGTATATCTGTTTTTGGTATGAGCGGTTACATTTTCAAGCTGATATTTAGAAGAGACCCTAAAGATTTTGAATCTGCACTCCGATATGTTAAGCATAAGACAAATAACACAGGTTTCGGAATAACAGATCAGGGACGATAGTTTAGGAAGAACCTCAAAAAGAAAATGGGGTGTAGAATATGCGGATCAATCATAATATCACGGCAATGCTTGCCAATACCACGTTAAATAAAAATCATAACGCAATGGCCACAGCCATTGAACGCTTATCCTCCGGTTATCGGATCAACTATGCAAAGGACGATGCAGCCGGTCTTGCGATTTCCCAGAAAATGCGGACACAGATTCGTGGACTGCAGCAGGCAAACCGGAATGCGGGTGATGGCATATCTGTCATCGAGACTGCGGAGGGAGCGTTGACCGAGGTTCATGCTATGCTTCAGAGAATGAAGGAGCTGACAGTTAAGGCGGCGAACGATACCAACTGTCCGGAGGACCGGGAAACCATACAGGCGGAGATAAATGTTATGCAGCAGGAGATTCAGAGAATCTCTGACCAGACGAATTTTAACGGGAAAAAACTGCTCAATGGCGATATTGGAAGAACCAGTTATATTGATACTGGTGCAGTTGTGAAGGGCTTGGATACATTGGAAATATCCGATGAGGTGAATCTGGATGAATATTCCCTTACAGTATCCAGAGATGCCAGACAGGCGGTTTCTATCGGCGGCGCCATTACTATGGGAGCGGGAGATACCATTACGGAAGCACAGGCAGGTACGGTCACTTTAAACGGAGAAACGATAGAAATCAATGTCGGTGATACGGCGGATGAAGTGTTTGAAAAACTAAAAACATTGTGCGATTGGACCGGGAATAAAGCCTTTGTAGCAGATGATCTTGATAATACCGCTGGCTTGCCGGAAAATGCGGGGTATACGCCCAGTGACAGCGGTTTTGGAAATGGCGGTCAGTTGGTGATCGTGTCAAACGACTATGGTTCGTCAGAACAGATTGATATTTCCTGTAGCAACGATCAGCTTGCGGCTATGTTAGGGATTCAAGACAGCGTATCCGTTGGAACGGATGTAGAAGTGACTTTGGGCGAAGGCTTTTCACCTACAGCAACGGTAGCCTGTGACGGAAACAGGATTACGGTAACGGACAGCAGTGGGTTTAAGATGGTAATGGAAGCAAAGCAGGGGGCTTGTAATACAAAGTTTAAGGATCCCGTTATGGGAAGCGGCGATATAAACAGTCAGGCATCCGGCAGTGTGGATATGGAAGCGATGGTAGAGGTTTTAGATTCCGGTGAGATGGTGTTCCAGATCGGTGCAAATCAGGAGGAAACCATGACCGTTACCGTACCGGAGGTATCTCCCCGTATGCTTGGTCTGGTAAATATGAACGTAGTATCCGGTGAAGATGCACGCAAAGCAATAGAAACTGTAGACGAAGCGTTGTCAACGGTATCGGCTGTCCGTGCAAAATTAGGCGCTTACCAGAACCGGCTGGAGCATACGGAAAACAGTTTGGAAATATCCGAAGAGAGTATTACCAATTCCTTTGCCCGGATCATGGACTGCGATATGGCAGATGAGATGACGGAATATACGCAGCAGAATCTGTTGGTACAGACAGCCACGAATATGCTGGCAAAGGCGAATGCATTTCCGGAAGGCTTGCTGCAGCTGTTACAGCAGGGATAAAAGGGATAAGAAAATCGGGTCGGTGGCCCGATTTTTTTAGTTTTAGGGAATGACATCTATTTACAACAAAAAATATGCCAGTTACAACATGAATACCGAAAAGGTCATTGGTTCCGCCGATATAATGAAGGATAAAACAGTAGGAGTTGAGAAAGATTGCAGATAGGAATTTGTGATGATGAAAAAGCAGTATGCCGGTATCTTCAGTCCCTGATCCGTAAATATATGGAACAGGAGCCTTTTGAAATCATTGAATTTTTTACTGGAGGAGAATTGTTAGCCTATCTGTCGGAACAAAAGGGACCGGCACTGGATATACTATTCTTGGATGTTGCCTTGGCGGATATGGACGGGATTACGGTTGCCAAAAAGCTGCGGGAGCAGATGGAAGCTGAGAAGAGGGCTGCATGGGGAAGTCTGCCGCTTTTGATTTTTGTAACGGGATTTTCCGAATATATGCCTTCCGCTTTTTCTGTACATGCGTTTCAATATATCATGAAACCGGTTCAGGAACAGAACTTTTATCAGGTGCTTGCACAGGCGGTTCGGGAGTGCAAACACCTAAAAACAGAAAACCCAAAGGAGCTGCTGATCAAGACCAACAACCAGATGCGGAAAATATCCGTTGCAGACATTTATTATATTGAAAGCAGCAATCGGAAGGTGATTTTGAATCTTCAGAATGAAACGCTGGAGTTTTATGATAAGATCAGTAGTTTAGAACAACAGCTTTGGCCGGATTTTTTTCGTATTCATAAAGGGTATCTGGTTCATATGAAATATGTGGAACGGTATAATCGGTCTGAGGTCTGCATGAAAAATGGAGACAGGCTTTTGATCTCAAAATATAAGTATCATGATTTCGTGGCGGCCTATATCCAATATATCGCAAGGAAGGATTAAACGAAAAATGCCGGACTATAAATGGTTTTCTTATGTATCAAGTCTATACGTTATTGTGACAAACGCTGTATTTTTTCTGCTTTTATGGAAGAAGATATTCGGTATCCGAAGGCTGTCTTTGGCATACCGTCAGATGAACGCAAAAGGGCGGCTGCTGACAGCCATAGCAGGCGGACTTTTGGTCTTGATCAATTTGTTTTTTTTATGGTATCCGGCGCCACCTTTCGGTATGCGGTATTTGCTTTCTGCGGTGGTGATTTTGATATATTCCCTTATGGTATATGGAAAGGAAAGCGGCAAAGCATTGTTTGCCATTTCGTTATTTCTGAATCTGCATTCCCTTTGCTGCCTGATTTCCATCAGCTTATATAATGGGGTGTCCGGATTTCTGGCAGGGGAGCCGGAATTTGGAAGCCGATCCGTTGAAGAGATCATGAAACAGATCTATACGAGAGTGATCCTGGGGCAGATGGTTTTGTTGTTGTTTTATATCCTGCTTTTTTTTCTGATGCTTAAGCTGTTATTCCGTATTCTGAAAAGCGGACTGAACATAGGGCATCAGGCGGTTTTGGTGTTATCGGTTTTGAATATCATAGGCGGTATGCTGGGAAAAATGATGGTGGATCTGCTTCAGGTTAAGATTGATCATGAAGTATTTCAGTTATATGTCAACCGACAGGAAATGCTTTGGGAGCTTCCGCTTTTGGCAGTTTTATTGTTTACAGGCGAGCTTTCCCTGATCTATTTCTATCAGAAATATATGGAGCTTCAAAGGCTGAAAGAACAGCATTTTGTAGAACAGCAGCAGGTGGAGGCCATGAAACGCAGACTGAAAGAAACCGAGCAGTTTTATGGCAGTATCCGTCAGGTACGCCATGAGATGAAGAATCACATGACAGCCATCAAGGGACTGGTAGCCGGAGAACAGTATCAGGAGGTAGAACACTATATTGAAAGACTGGATACGACCATACAGGAATTGGATTACCGGTATACCACCGGCAATCCTGTGACAGATGTGATCCTCAATGATAAATACCGAAAGGCGCAGAAGCTTAAGATCCAGTGGGATGTAAGATTCTTTTATGAAGCGGCATTTGCGATCCCTGCTTTTGACATGGGGATCTTATTGAGTAATCTGTTAGACAACGCTATTGAAGCCTGTGAAAAGACAGAAGAATCGAACCGGTATATTAAAGTGGACTTATATCATAATTCTCCGTTTCTTATACTGACCGTTGAAAATCCTTATGACGGAAAACTTATCTGGCAGGAGGGAAGCGAACTGCCGGTCTCCACAAAGAAGGAGGACAAAGCAAAAATACTTCCGGAGCATGGGCTGGGTCTAAAAAATGTAAAGGAGATAGCCGAACGGCATCTGGGAGGCATACAGATACAGACACAACATAATATCTTCCATATCACGGTACTTCTTCAGCAGGTATCGGAAGCGGATGGACACAAGGAGTTTTGAAAAAAATCATATTTTCCGGAAATGTGCAGATACTAGCGGTAAAAGAAATAAGGAGGTATGCTATGGTAGAAGAGGATACCATTAAATTACTGCGGGAATGCGATGCCGGAGTTAAGATGGGGATTGCTTCCATTGATGAGGTTATGGATCATGTACAGCATGATACCCTGAAAGAATGCTTAAACAAATGCAAGGACGAACATGACAAGCTAAAGGACGAAATTCAAGATATGCTGGAACGGTTCCATGATCAGGGAAAGGAACCGAATCCTATGGCAAAGGGGATGTCTTGGTTTAAAACCAATGCCAGACTGGCAGTCGATGAATCCGATCAAAGCGTTGCAAATTTGATCACGGACGGTTGTGATATGGGAGTGAAAAGCCTGAATCGGTATCTGAACCAATATAAGGCGGCAGATGAACGCTCGAAGGATATTGCGAAAAAACTGATTAAACTGGAGGAAAAGCTGACCGATGACATTCGGCAGTTTTTATAAAACGATACCGGTATACAATGCCGGCAGAACAAGAATGGGCCGGAGGGGCGATCATGGATCCTCCGGCCTTCCATTTGCAACAGGAAAATGACCGTTTGTTACAAAGGAAAGAAGGAATCGTATGCTTTTGCCGATATGGTAATTAGAAAACAAGAACAGGGGGTGCTTATATGGCATTACATATAGCGGCTGCCGGTGTTTATGCCAATACAGCGGCAGGAACGAACAAGACGAATCCAAGTCAAAAGCCGGTCTGGAATCCGAATAAAGTGTATCGATACTTGGAAGATATGAATCAGGGGTTTCAGGAGTATAAGCAGCAGGCCGTATCCTATTATTCTTCCGTGATTGCCGGACAGGAGGGAGATAAGACCCGGACAGTGGACGAATTAAAGCAGGAGATACAGAGGCTGTTTCCGGAATATACCCTGACTGACCGGGAACCGGAAGTGACTCAGGGGAAGTTTTATCTGTATATTGATAACAGCCAGTTAAAGAAGATGGCGGAGGATCCAAAATACCGGGCGAAGGTCTATGGACTGATGGACAGCGAATTGCAGGGGAAAAAAGGATTTACCCTGCAATACAGCGATGGCAGGAATGTAACGCAGCATTTGACCGGAAGCGTGTTTTCCCTAGCGGAAAGCAATCGAAAATATGCAGGGCCGGACGGAATCCCCTATCGGGGAAGCTGTACGTCGGATGGCGGTTTTTCTTCCTCCGCTTCCCATGTGCAGGTACGCAGTATGAGCTTTTTGTATGGCAGTATTGATCCGGCAGGATCGACGGTTAAGAATCGAAAGGCAAATGCGGTTGAATCAGAAGCGAAACGTCTGGCAAAGAAACGGGCGGAAAAACAGGCAGAAAAGAAAAAACAGGAACGAAAGGAAAGAGTGAAAGAATTGTATACGGCCATGTGCAGCAATGCGAATGGCACCCGGATAAAAAATGCTATTAACAAGGATATGGAGGGCGTACAAACCACTGCAAATACTTCTGTCAGTGAAAGCGTCCGGGAATATTTCCGTTATCTGCGGGAGAAGTATACCTCTCTTCAAAAAGGAATCGTCAGTATTTCCAAGAGCTTTTTACGGGAATGTGTAAACGATCAGGAAAAGCGGAGCAAGCTGGAAGAAATGCTTGGCGTGGCAGACAATATGGTAGAAAATGCGGAAGAAAATTTAAAAGGCTATCAGGGTATGAAAATCAAGATTGATCAAGATGGGAATATGGAAACAGAAACCTATAGCGGCAGTGTTACATTCAATGCGGAAAAACGGGCAAGGCAGCTGGCGGCGGCCAAAACCCCGGCGCAGGCCAAAGCAGTGCTTGCCCTGCTTGCGTCGGATCTGTCGGATTGTGAGGCGGGCTTTGCACAGGGAATGTGCGATGAGAATGAGGTGCAAAAAGTAAAGGCGATGATTCAGGAGGCAGAACAAAAGCTTAGCCAGGTGTCCGCAAAATCGCCGACAACAGAAACTAAAGAGGAAGAGTTGCTGGATTCCTTTAGTCTAAATCTTCTAATGTAAAGAAGCAGGAATAGAAATAAACAAAAACGTGCAGGAATCAAAGGAGGACTACATATGAGTATTCAGGCGGCGGCATGGCAGCAGCAATATTGGGCAATGGAAAAGCGATATGGAAAACAAAGTGTCTCTGCATATGAAGACCGGTTATCCTTTACGGAAACCGTAAGTAAAACCATAGAACAGAACCGGACAGAGAAAGAAAAGAAAGTAGAATCCCTTTCTTTGGAGGAACGCTTAAAGGAACGGTATCCGGGGTTGGTTTATCATGTGTTTGACGGAAGCTCCAGTTATTGGAAGACGAGAAACGATTATCCCCATTACCTGTTGTATCGGGAGAATATAGATGTTGATGCATTGGAGCATTGGGAACCCAAAGGCCCGAATCCGCCTTATCAGGCGTCGAAGCAGATAAAGGCATTAGGCACGGTGGCTCCTAGGAGCAAGGCAGTGGTGATTCATCCGAAGGTACAGGAACGGATGGAAGAAGATCCCGCCTATGCAGATGAGATCATGGCAAGGATCGAAGCATGGTTTACCTTTGACGTGGTGCGGAATGAAGCGATCCTGCCCGGCGTTACGGCGGAAATGTCGCAGGCGGTGGTGATCGGTGAGGATGGGAATATTGCAAATGTGTGCAGCTCTGGCCCTGGCAGGATCACATATTCAAAGGGCGGTGAGGAAGACCTGCCGGATTTTTGGGAGCTGAGAATGAAGCGGCATAACTACTATATGGAACGATGGCAGGAGAAACAGATCCGCCACGGAATCGAGGTATCCCAGCAGTTGACTGCCTTCCATTCTGCACAGGCGGCAAAAGCACGCCTGTTGGAAATGATAAATGATCCTACATTTCGGAAAGCGCTGGGGGATACCTTGGCTGGAGTTCCGGCACAGGAGGTGTTTGCGGGAACGCTTCAATGTGTGGAAGAGGGCGTAGGCTGGTAAATTCGGACAAAAAAATCACAAGGGTTAATCTTTCATGAAAAGTGGACGATATAATAGATAACGGTTAGTAGCGTTATTTGCACTGACTGTGAAACAACAGTAAATGGAAGTACTGTAATAATATTCAAGGAGGATGATCGTATGAGTACAAGTGCAGTCTTGCAGACGGGAAGCCAGGCAGTTCAGGAATATAACGATGTCTGGAAAACCGAAAAGACACAACAGGCGAACTATGGAAAAACCATTGGTAAGCCGGAACTGAGCCAAGAAGCTCAGAAGTATTATGAACAGCTGAAAAAGAAGTATTCCAACATGGATTTCATCTTAGTCAGTGAGGACATGAAAGCGGTTGCACAGGCAAATGCCGGGAGCTATGGCAATGCCAACCGTATGGTGGTTTTGATCGACGAGGATAAGATCGAACGAATGGCGACCGATGAAAAGTATCGGAAACAGTATGAAGGAATCATCAGCAACGCCACCTTTAAAATGCAGCAGTTGAAAAAAAGTCTGGCCTCCAGCGGCAGTAATGTAAAAAGCTTTGGAATGAGTGTTAAGGATGGTCTTACCTCCATGTTTGCCGTACTGGAAAAAGGGAATGCCGACCAGAAGAAGCGGTTGGAAAAGAAAGCCGCAAAGAAGCTGGAGGAACGGAAGAAGGCCAAAAGAAAAGCGGATAAGGAAAGACTGAAAGAGCTGCAGGAAGGCAGCAAGGCAGACCGGACGGAGCAAGAAAGCTCCGAAAAAGTCGTTACAGGAGATTCTATAGAAGATCTGCTGCGAAAGCTGGAAACGGCTCGGATGGAAGAAATGAGTGATCTGGCATGGACGGACGAAGAACGTATGCTGGGTACACACATTGATTTCAGAGGGTAGGAAAGCGTAAGCTTGGTGTGCAAGGAGGAAGACATGACCAAAGAGCAGGTTAGTACCTATACCATGCGTATCAGTCAGGCAAATGTATCCGCACTTGCGGTGATTATCTATGATATGGTGCTGGATTATATGGACGAAGGCATGGAATATTATGAAAAGAAAGATACCGTGCATTTTGAAGGCGCAATGCAAAAGGCACAGGCAGCTTTACAGGAATTGATGGCAATGTCGAAGGTGGATTCCCAGGTGGCATGTGACGTGATGTCCTTGTACTTGTTTATCGATAAACAGCTTTTGATGTCCATTGTGAAGCAGGAACCCGTGCATTTAAGCGAATGCCGGGGATATTTGGAGCGGCTTCGGGCTTCCTTTATAGAGATCAGTAAAACGGATACGGACGCACCATTGATGGAGCATACCCAGCAGGTATATGCCGGTCTGACTTATGGGAAAGGCCGCCTGAATGAAAGCTTTGACCCGATAGCGGATAGAAATCGTGGATTTCAGGCATAGTAAAAATAAATCCTTGTAAAAATCGCCAATTCGGTTTACAATAATACAAGTGACGGAAATGGAGGACGGAACGGATGGAAGAGAAGGATTGTATTTTTTGTAAGATCGCAAATGGTGAGATTCCGGCAGCAACAATATATGAAAATAGTGATTTACGGGTGATTTTAGATGTAGCCCCTGCTAATCGGGGACATGCGCTGATCATCCCGAAGGAACATTTTAAGGATATTTTTGATATTGATGCAGTATCAGCAGGTAAGGTATTTTCCCTTGCAACTGAGGTCGCCAGAGCAATGAAGGATGTTTTGCACTGTGACGGATTGAATATTGTACAAAACAATGGAGCAGTTGCAGGGCAGACTGTGTTTCACCTGCATTTACACCTGATTCCCAGATTCGAGGGAGACAGTGTTCATGTAGGGTGGGAGCCGGGTTCTTCCACACCAGAGGAGCTGCAGACGCTGGCAAAAGAAATCAGAAAGAGAATCTAATGGAAAAAGGGGCTTTTTGGAAAGCTCCTTTTTCTTTTTTTTTCGTGCAATTTGTATAGGACTATGTTATAATTATTGCAGTTTATACATATTTGCAAGGAGGTTGATCTTATGGCAAGGGATGAAATGTTCAAAACCGTATCATTCGGGGGATATGATAAGTCTGTTGTAGATGAATATGTTGCGGAGACCAATCGCAGCCATCAGAATGATATTGCAGACTTAAAAACTACCATAGGGAAGCTGAGTGAAACGGTACGGACGCTTCAGGTGGCAAAGGAACAGGTAAAGACAGCTGCCAGTGAAGACATAGAGAAGCTGAAATTGGAGCTGGAAAGCTCTTTTGAACAGAATGATGCTGTAAAGCAGCAGTTAGAGGCACAGATTACGGAAAAAGAAGAATTAAAGCAGGTGATCAGTGATAAATCTGCGGAAATTGCACAGTTACAGCAGCAGTTAGACGAACGGATTGCAAAATGTATGGAATTGACCGCTGAATTGGAAGAACAAAAACAAAATGTTGAGGCGGCCAGACAGGATAGCGGCAGTCAGCTGGAAGCAATGCGCATGCAGCAGGAATCGGAGGCTTCAAATCTGCGGGCGGAACATGAACAACAGATGGCAAAGCTTCGTTCGGAATATGAAGCAAAATTAGAAGAACAGAGAAAACAACAGGAAGAAGAATGCAATGCCATGCAGTCCCGATATGAGACCATGGTAGAAGAAGTCAGGGCGGAAGCGGAGGAACAGGTTCGTGATTATGCCGGCATGAAACAGGAACTGGAAGCGATGCGGGAAAAGGAAACCTCCTTTGCCGGGAAATATGAGGCGATTTCCAAGACGCTGATCGAAGCCAGAGAGCGTGCGGATCAAGTGGTATCCAACGCCGAGGAGGAAGGACAAAGGATTACGAAGCAGGCAGAGGAAGAACGCCAGACTCTGATAAACCGTACGGAAGCAGAGCAGGAAGAAAAACTGGCACAGACAGAGGCGGAGTGCAGCAAGAGGATGCAGGAAACTCAGGAGGAATGCAAACGGATGCTTTTAGAGGCGGAGCAGCAGACAGCAATGATCCGCCTGCGTATGCAGGAGCAATGCGACAGTGTAGAGGATTATATGGTAAAAATGCAGCAGGCGATAGAAGGCTTATCGGAGGCTTGTACGAAAACCAGAGAGATCGCTAAGGCCGGCTTCATGGAATTCCGGCAGGCGGCGGCGAAAGAGGAGGATGAGAACCCTGCCGAAATGCCGGAAGAAGTAGAAGGATCCGAATCACAAGAGGTGGAGGAAATGCCAGAGGAAATGCAGATAGAAGGAATTCAATTCTTCCATCTGTAAGAAAGAAGGTTCAGGCTGTCCCGATGCAGACTTCAGGGGCAGCCTTTTTCGCATAGGAGCGTCAGCCTTAGAAGGGGAAAAGCAGCCGACTCTGTTGGAAAGAAAGGAGTAAAAATGGGAAAACTGAGATTTGATTGCTATGAGGAATTCGCCAAACGAATCGAATTTCCAATGATTGTGATAAAAGCGGAAAGCGGAGAAGTCGTAATTATGAATTACGAAGCGAAGCTGCTTTTGGGTCAGAAGACACAGAGTGTAACCCTCGGCTTTGAACCTGCGGTGGATGAAGAGCGGTTTTGGAACAGGCTTCATGACAGGAAAGCCATTACGGAACGGTATCTGATTATTTCCAATGAAAATCGAACGGTTCCGATAAGGGCATTGGTAAATGCGTTTGAGGTAGAAGGAGAGCAGATGCTCATGCTGCTCTTTGATCAGCGCTCCGGTCTGGGCATGGATGGAATGATTCTGGAGCAGATCGTAGAAAACAGCAATGTTGTCATTGTCCATTTAAGTGTAGAACATCAGGAAGAAATCAAGCTTAATTATATCAGCCGGAATATCAAACGCTACGGATATACCAGCGAGGAGTTTTATGCAGGGAGATTAAAATTCAAAGACTTGATCCACCCTGATGATCTGGATATGGTGTTAGGACAGCTGGCCAAGCGGGATAATGATATGCAGGATCGGGATAGTCTGGAATATCGTGTGGTATCGGAAAGCAGGGAGGTTTTTGTAGTAAGGGGGAGCGTTCATCTGCTTCGTAATAGTCTGGGAAAGATAGAAGGAATCGAACTTATCATGACGGACATTACGGAAGAAGTAGAAGAAAAGGATGAAAATCAATATCTGCGTTCTGCCATCGAACAAAGCCGGAGCGTAGTTTTGGTGAAACGTTTCCTCCATGAAAAAGGAACCGTAAAATATGTATCCAGGAATGCAAGGAATCTGGGAATTGATGTAGAGGATCTGCAAAAGGGCAGAAAAACCTTTACCGATTATATCGTTCCGGAGGATCGGAAGATGATGACCGATATTTTGCTGAACGCACAGAAGATTCCTGTAAAAAACTATACCAATCGTTGCAGGCTGCTGGGGGAAGACGGCGTGGTTCGATGGATAAAGTTCTATCTTTCTGTGAAAAATTTGGACGAGTATATGTATGATGTGGAGCTTTTGATCAATGATGCTACAGAAGAAAAAAGCTATGAGCAGAATCTTTTACAGGAACAAAGAGCACTGGAGGAGAAGCTGGAATATGTGGTGAACAGTCAGGAACAGGATCCGGAGCATATGCTGGAGGAATTCTTAAAGGCAGAGGAAATGCAGGACTTTATGGAAGCCTTTGCCGCTAACAATCAGCTTTATGCCGCTATCGTTTGCAGGGACGGTGCGATGCTTACAAGACCCGTAGGACCCATGATGCGGCTTGGAGAATTCTATGACTTTTTGGAACGTCCGAATTATCGGGAACAACTGATGGAAGCGTTAAAAGGAATCGACGGAAGACAGAAATACTACATCTGGGAACTGGATCATGGACGCTTTGAACGTCAGATCGCCGCAGTACCGCTGGAGGCGGGTGACGGTAATATCTATGCTGCCTGTTTGGTCTGTGCTTTGGATGAAGAAGCGGTGACAAGGCTGCATAACGTACTGGAAGCCTTTCAGACCATGCTGGAAATGATTGTAAAGGCAGGATATAAAAATCAATATCTGGAACGGGATTCCAGAAAGAGCCGGCTGGCGGAACGGGAAAAGAGTGAGGATCTGGAGAGGCAGATTATTCTGTCGAAGGCGTTTGCCCGCATGGGAAACGATACGGATGAGACGATTCAGGAAATTCTCGCTAATGTAGGAGAACTGCTTCATTTTACCTCCATTGCCGTTTATTGCGGCGATAGTATGCAGGAGGCTTACATGAACCGGACTTTCTGGATAGGGAAAGAGGCATACTATAAGACCTATCCGGCACAGAGCTGGCGTCTGGCGGAGCTTTGCCGGAAGAACGAAGCGGTATCGAAAGGCGGATACCTGATCTATGAACCGGGTGTCTCAGGCGATGCAATGGAATATCTGGCTTCTCAGACACAGGCAAAATCCATGATGATATTCGGTATTGTAGTAAACGACGAAATTCATGGCGGAATGACGGTAGTCTGTCAGGAAAAGCGGGTATTCTTAGAACGGGAAATCGCATACTGCAAAAATGTAGTCGAGATCATACAGGGAATCTTAACCCGAAGCCAGAATACCCTCCATGTGAAACGGTTAAATAAGGACTTGTTAAATGCCTATAATTATATGACGGAGTATGTGTTTATTAAGGACTATCAAACCGGGAAGGTTTTGTTTGCCAATGAAAAAATGGAGAATCTCTTTGGCATGGACGTAACGGGCATGGATAGCCGTTCTTTCATAGGAACACCGTCGCCCATTTATACCAGAGAGGGTGTTCAGAATACAGGAAATATCAAGTGGCAGAGTTATATCAGCCGTCTGAATAAGATCATGAATATCCAAGAACTGGTAGTGGAATGGGAAAACGGTGCAGATGCCCGGCTGGTGATCATGCGGGAAAAAAATGGCTAAAATGTGAAGAATTGGTTACAATGAAAGTAAAGATTTCTATGCAAAATGTCGATATAAAAGAATAAGTTGGTTTTCGTATCGGTGAATTTGCTGAAATCTTGAAATACACTTTGAAAAAAATTCCAGAGTGTATATAATGAGTGTGATATGTGATAAGGAAAAAGATTCGTCCATTAGAAAGGGGATTATTATGGCAAATTCAGATATTGGAATTGATTTAGGAACCGCCAGTATTCTGGTATATGTAAGAGGGAAGGGCGTCGTACTAAAAGAACCTTCCGTAGTAGCCTTTGATAGAGATACCAACAAGATTAAGGCCATTGGCGAGGAAGCACGTCTGATGCTTGGAAGAACACCGGGAAATATCGTTGCAGTTCGTCCGTTAAAGCAGGGAGTGATCTCAGATTATACCATTACGGAAAAGATGCTGAAGTATTTCATTCAGAAAGCGGTAGGACGGAATATATTCGGCAGAAAGCCTAGGATCAGCGTATGTGTACCCAGCGGGGTTACAGAGGTCGAGAAAAAGGCGGTTGAAGATGCAACCTATCAGGCAGGAGCAAGAGATGTATCCATTATTGAGGAACCGGTTGCGGCGGCGATCGGCGCCGGGATCGACATTGCAAAGCCCTGCGGTAATATGATAGTGGACATCGGTGGCGGCACGGCGGATATTGCGGTTATTTCTCTTGGCGGTACGGTGGTCAGCACCTCCGTAAAAACAGCCGGAGATGATTTTGATGAAGCCATTGTCCGGTATATGCGGAAGAAACATAATCTGTTGATCGGTGAGCGGACGGCAGAGGAGATCAAGATCAATATCGGTACTTGCTATAAGAAACCGGAAGCCTCTACGATGGAGGTCCGGGGACGGAATCTGGTAACCGGTTTGCCAAAGACGATTACTATAACCTCCACGGAGACGGAGGAAGCGCTGCGGGAAACGACAGCACAGATCGTGGAAGCTGTACACAGCGTATTGGAACGGACGCCGCCCGAACTGGCAGCGGACATCTCGGATCGGGGTATCGTGCTTACCGGAGGCGGTTCTTTGCTGAATGGTCTGGAGGAACTGATCGAAGAAAAGACAGGTATTACGACCATGACAGCAGACAATCCGTTGACAGCAGTGGCGATTGGTACCGGGAAATATATCGAATTTCTGTCGGGCAAAAGAGACTAGAAGATGGTTAAAACAGTTCCTTCCTTCGATGGAAGGCTGGAAGAAAAGGAGTTGGAAAAATGGTAAAGGGCCTATATACAGCCTATACCGGGTTACGGAATGAGCAGAAGCGGCTGGATGTTATCGCTAACAATATGGCGAATTCCAATACCACCGGTTATAAGAAGATGGGTGTCACTTCCCAATCCTTTGATCGTATGCTTGCTCTGCGGGTAGATGATAATTCGGATCCCTACCTGGCAAAGGGGATCGGCAGGGTCAGCTTAGGCGTAAAGATTGGAGAGACCTACACGGATTTTAGTGCAGGCGGTTTTCGGGAATCCGGCAACCCATATGATGTGGCACTGGAAGGCAGCGGATTTTTTACCATTAGCGCAACGGACAAGGGTGGAACGGAGCATATACGGTATACAAGAGATGGTTCGTTTACTGTTACCAGGGAAGGTTATCTTGTGACAAAGGATGGAGATTTTGTGCTGGGGCGGAATAATCAGAGAATCCAGATTCCGAATGCGGATACTGCGGAGGTATCCATGGATTCCTTAGGGAATATTTTTGCAGACGGAGTACAGGTGGGACAATTCCAACTGGTGGATTTTCAGAATTATGAAGCACTGAGTTTATATGGTGAAAATATGTTTGAAGCACTGCCCGAAGCAGGGATGGTTGAAAGCAATGCTCTAACCCGTCAGGGCTATCTGGAAACCTCGAATGTTAATGTTATCAATGAAATGGTAACGATGATTGCCATTACCAGGGCATATGAAACCAATCAGAAAATGATGCAGACGATAGATTCCACATTAGATAAGGCTGTAAATGAAGTTGGAAAGGTGTAGTCTGACGGTTAAGAAGGGACAGGGAAGGAACTAGCTCCTGTCCGCACAAAGAAAGGAGCAGTGCATGGTTAGATCATTATGGACTGCGGCAAGCGGAATGATTGCCCAGCAGGAAAATGTAGATACGATCGCCAATAACTTGGCAAATATAAATACCACGGGATATAAGACACAGGTGGCAGAATTTAAGTCCTTGCTGTATCAGACCCTGCAAACCCGGTCAACGAATAATGCAGGAGAAGAAAAACCGGTAGGGGCGCAGGTAGGTTTGGGAAGCCGGACCGCCGCTATCACCAGCATATTTACAGAAGGGAATCTGACACCCAGTGAGAATCCGTTTTCAGTTGCCATTGAAGGAGATGGCTTCTTTAAGGTCAGGACAGAACAGGGGGAGATCCAGTATACCCGGGACGGTAATTTTTCCGTGACGCCGGTGGCAGCAGGCAGTATGCTGGTAACGGCAGAAGGGCATGCGGTTTTGGATCAGTTTAATAACCCGATCATTATTCCCAACGGTATCAATGCAACTACGATTGGAATTGCAAAGGATGGAAGAATCTCCGTATCGGCAAACGGAAATGATCAGGTTGATTTAGTACAGACAGATGCGAACGGGAATGCGTTATATAATGTATTGATCGGTGTGGTACAGTTTAACAATCCGGCAGGCTTGGAAAAGGCTTCCGGCAATCGGTTCCGGCAGACGGTAGCCTCCGGGAATCCTATGGAGGAATCCCAGACGCCGGCATTGACAAGAAGCGCTACCCATCATAAGTACATAGAAGCTTCTAACGTCCAAGTGGCAGACGAACTTGTAAACCTGATTGTGGCACAGCGGGCGTATGAGATGAATTCCAAAGTCATTCAAGCGTCTGATGAGATGCTGGAACAGGCGAATAACCTGAGAAGGTAGGTGTAGCAGATGGCGGACTCTATTGGGAACATTTATAATAATTACTTTGCCCAAAGCAATACAGGCTCTCTGAAGGCGGCGGCACTGGAAAATAAGCTGAACCACGGAGTGGAAGAGGCTGATGATGAAGAAATGCTGGAAACCTGTAAGGAATTCGAGGCGTATCTGCTGGAACAGGTACTGAAGCAGGTGAAAGAAAGTATGCCGAAGGCAGAGGAAGAAGAGAATGAATACATGGAATATTTCGGGGACATGATGATTCAGGAATATGCCGGTATCCTTTCTGAACATACGGATCTTGGCATTGCACAGACGTTATATGAGGCAATGAAAAATAATATGACAACGGTCAATATAAAGGAAGCGGAAGAAAATACCGCACTTGACCGGGAAACCGGGACAAAGACGACACCGGTACAAAACATCAATATGTAATCATAGAAGGGGCTGCTATGAATGTGGATTAACGTCCTGCATTCATGTAGCCTTTTCTTTTGTGAGGGAATATGGAACTGAAAGGCTATATTGAAAAAATCATTTATCGGAATGAGGAAAACGGATATACAATCCTATCTGTACTGACAGACGAGCAGACAGACACAACACAGGTGCTGGTGGGCTACATTGAAGGCGCATCGCAGGGCTTGTATATTCAGGCAGAAGGAGAGATGACCGAACATCCCTATTATGAAAGCCAGTTTAAGGTTGCGTCTTACGAGCTTCGTATGCCGGAGGACCTTGACAGTATGGAACGGTATCTCTGCTCCGGTGCGATCAAGGGCATAGGGCCGGTGCTTGCCATGCATATCATTAAAAAATTCAAAAAAGACACCTTTCGGATCATAGAATTTGAACCGGAGCGGCTGGCGGAGATTAAAGGTATATCGGAACGAAAAGCAAGGGAAATCGGGATACAGTTCCATGAAAGTCAGGATATTCGGCAGGCGATGATGTTTTTAGGAAAATACGGGATTAACGCACATCTGGCAGTCCGGATCTATAACGAATATGGAGCCGGACTTTATACGGTCATGAAGGAAAATCCCTACCGTCTTGCTGAGGACATTCAGGGGATCGGATTTAAATTAGCGGATGAAATCGCAAGAAAAGCGGGGATCCGGCCGGATTCGGATTATCGGGTGCGGTCTGCGATCCTATATACTTTAAGTCAATCCGGCAGTCTTGGGCATATGTTTCTCCCCAGAGAATTGCTGATTCGTAAGGTATTGAGTTTTCTGCTTCCGGAGCAGGGGGATTTTTTTCAGGATTCCTATGAAGGTATGATCGAAAAACAATTGATGGAATTGCAGCTGGAACGCAAACTCATTATAAAGGAATTAGAAGGAATGCAGGCGGTCTATGGGAGTACCCAGTACCATACGGAACTGGACACGGCAAGGCTGCTTCATGAACGGAACCTGACCTTTCAGACCGCTGAAACACAGATAGAAGAAACCTTAAAACGGTTAGAGCAGTCCTCTGACATACAACTGGATGAACTGCAAAAGCAGGCGGTTCGACAGGCGGCAGTCTCTGGATTGGTAATTATTACAGGAGGACCGGGAACCGGAAAAACGACGGTAATCAATACGATCATACAGTATTTTGAACAGGAGGGGCTTGAACTCCGGCTGGCGGCACCCACCGGGAGAGCGGCAAAGCGCATGACAGAGGCAACCGGCTATCAGGCCCAGACCATTCACCGTCTGCTGGAGTTAAACGGAAGCGTAGAGGAGGAAGGCGGTGTCCGGTTTGAGCGAAATGCTCGGAATCCACTGGAAGCGGATGTTGTGATTATTGATGAAATGTCCATGGTAGATATTTATCTTGCCCATGCCCTATTACAGGCGGTCATACCGGGAACCCATCTGATCCTGGTTGGTGACAGGAATCAGCTTCCCAGCGTGGGCCCTGGAAATGTCTTAAAGGATATGATAGACGCAGAGGTGTTTCCGGTCATCAGGCTGTCCACTATATACCGGCAGGAGGAAAACAGCGATATTATCATGAATGCCCATCGGATCCAACGGGGAGAATATCCGGTGATGAATAATAAAAGCAGGGATTTTTTCCTTTTACCTCGAAGCGATCCCAGAGCAGTCATAGATGAAGTGGGAAAGCTGGCGGCATATAAAATGCCCAATTATGTAAATGCAAAGCCTTATGAAGTACAGGTACTGACGCCTATGCGGCAGGGGGAACTTGGGGTGGAAAACCTGAACCGGGAGCTGCAGGCGATCTTAAACCCGCCGCAGCCGGGGAAACAAGAGCATATGTTTCGCAATACCCTGTTCCGAGAAGGAGACAAGGTAATGCAGATAAAGAATAACTATAAGCTGGAATGGACGGTTTATGATGCCTCCGGACGTTTTGAACAGGAAAAGGGGACAGGAATCTTTAACGGTGATATAGGAATCATACGGGAAATCAATGACTATGCAGAGGAAATAACGGTAGTCATGGACGAGGATAAAGTAGTCGTTTACGAGTTTAAGATGCTGGAGGAACTGGAGCTGGCATATGCGGTAACGATACATAAGTCCCAGGGAAGCGAATACCCGGCTGTCATTCTTCCGATATTAAATGGGCCTAAGGTGTTACTGCATCGGAACCTGCTGTATACTGCTGTTACCAGAGCAAGAAAATGCGTCGTGATCGTAGGGAACGGTTATAAGGTATATGAAATGGTAGATAACGCAGACGAGCAGAAGCGGTATTCCGGTCTGAAATGGTTTTTACAGGAAATGGGAAGTAACGCTTGAGGAAAAGGAGGAATGCAAACTGAATCATCTGTCCATCTTGGATTTACTTTATCCCAGAAGATGTCCGGTCTGTCAGGATCTGATAACTGCAAAGGAAGAACATGTACGAATCTGTACGGAATGCGAAAAGAAGCTGCCCTATGTGCGGGAACCCCGCTGTATGAAATGCGGAAAAGAGCTATACAGGGAGGAACAGGAATATTGCTTGGACTGTGTCCGAGAACCAAAGCACTATAAACGGGGGTATCCGGTCTTTGTCTATCAGGCTCCGGTAAAGGCTGGCGTGATGGCGTTCAAATATCATAATCGAAGAGAATATGCGGAATTTTACACTTGGGCGATGCTTAAACGGTATGAAGGGGAGTACCGGCGCTTCGCACCGGACGGAATCCTTCCCGTACCTATGTATCCACGAAAACAGAGGAGACGTGGATATAATCAGGCGGAACTGCTGGCAAAGGGATTGGGAGCAGAGCTTAAGATCCCTGTTTTTACGGAACTGTTAAGGCGAAGGATCGACACCGTACCGCAAAAGGAGTTAAATGATAAAGAGAGAATAAATAATTTAAAAAAGGCTTTTCACATTTCAGGAAATGATGTAAAATTAAAAAGAATACTTTTGGTAGATGACATCTATACGACTGGAGCGACGATCGAGGCCTGTGCGGAGGTATTGCTGCAAGCCGGAGTGAAAGAAGTCTGCTATACCAGTATATGCATTGGAAAAGGAGATTCGTAAAACGATCATCAACAGGCAGAAGCGATATAGAAGGCGGAGTATTTGCAAGGAGGTAGGGTAATGGAGATCAGGAATTGTAAAAGCTGTGGAAAAATGTTTAATTATATCGGAAAACCAATTTGCCCGGATTGTGATAAGGAACTGGAAAAGAAGTTCATACAGGTAAAAGACTATATCAAGGAACATAAAGAGGCTTCTATAAATAAAATATCAGAGGACAATGACGTATCCGTACATCAGATCAAACGCTGGGTCAGACAAGAACGCTTGAGCTTTTCCGATGTTTCCGTAGCGGGGATCGAATGCGAGAACTGCGGAGCGATGATTCGGACCGGACGGTTTTGCGAAGCTTGCAGAAATAAAATGGCAAATGAATTGTCCAGTACCGTAAAAAAGGCGGTAAAGGTAGAACAGCCAAAACAAAAAGAATCTGCCAGAATGCGATTCTTAGACAGTATGTAAATCCACGTAAGCAATGAGCTGTGCGGAATCAGAAAAAGGCGGCCTGCATTGTGCTTGCACATAGGAAGAGCCGCCTTTTTCTGATTCCATAGGGCGAATGCCCGTGAGCGAAAAACGGAACGTTTTGAGCTCGCACAGCGGAAACGGAACGTTTTTCATTTACCATTATTATTGATAGGATAGGAGAGAGAATGTGATAGCAAAAATTGGAATGTTGCTGGTATTTTTTGCCGTAATGATTGCGGTAGGAATCTATGCAAGAAAAAAAGCGACAAATGTAAATGATTTTGTCTTAGGAGGAAGAAGCGTAGGGCCGTGGATGACTGCATTTGCCTTTGGAACCTCGTATTTTTCCTCGGTGGTATTCGTAGGCTATGCCGGTCAGTTTGGCTGGAAATACGGACTTGCTTCCACTTGGATCGGCTTGGGAAATGCATTTATCGGCAGCCTGCTTGCATGGGTAGTATTAGGAAGAAGGACCAGGGTCATGACCCAGAAGCTGGAATCTGCTACGATGCCGGATTTCTTTGGAAAACGGTATGACAGTAAGGCGTTGAAGCTGGCGGCTTCGGCCATCTGCTTTATTTTCCTGATTCCGTATACTGCATCCATTTATAATGGGTTATCCCGGCTGTTTGCGATGGCATTTGACATTCCCTATGCAGTCTGTATTATAACCATGGCGGTGCTTACCGGCGTCTATGTTATCTTAGGCGGTTATATGGCAACGGCCATCAATGATTTTATTCAGGGAATCATCATGCTGATCGGAATCGTACTGGTGATCACAGCGGTATTAAACGGACATGGCGGCTTCTATGAAGCGGTTCGTCAGCTGGCGGAATTAGAAAGCGACGTAGCGGTTACGATGGGACAGAAAGGAGCCTTTACCTCCTTCTTTGGCCCGGATGTGGTGAATCTATTCGGCGTCGTTGTCCTGACCTCTTTGGGGACTTGGGGACTGCCCCAGATGGTACATAAGTTTTATGCGATCAAGGACGAGCGTGCAGTTAAGACTGGTACTGTGGTCTCTACCGTTTTTGCTATCATCATTTCCGGCGGCTGTTACTTCTTGGGCGGCTTTGCTAGATTATATGCAAATGCGGATATTTATAAGGAAGACGGTTCCGTCATGTATGATGCTATCGTTCCGCAGATGCTGGCGGCTCTTCCGGATATTTTGATCGGTATCGTGATCGTACTGGTGTTATCCGCATCTATGTCAACCCTGTCCTCACTGGTATTAACCTCCAGCTCTACCTTGACACTGGATTTTATTAAAGGAACGATCGTAAAGGAAATGAAGGATACTACGCAGCTTATTGTCATGCGGGTACTGATCGCATTTTTCATTATCATATCCGTTTTGATTGCATTGAACCCGCCTACCTTTATCGCACAGTTGATGGGAATATCTTGGGGTGCGTTAGCCGGTGCATTCTTGGCGCCGTTTATGTATGGCCTGTATTCTAAGAAGGTAACAAAGGCGGCTGTCTGGGCAAGTTTTCTTGTAGGAGTGGGGATTACGGTTGCGAATATGTTCTTCCAATTCATTGCATCGCCGATCAATGCAGGTGCGATTGCTATGGTAGCCGGTCTGATTGTAGTGCCGATCGTCAGTCTGGTCACGCCGAAGATGAAGCAGGAGGAGGTAGATGAGATCTTTACCTGTTACGAGCAGAAAGTAACGGTTACGGAGAAAACATCTTTGCAGGAGTCTTAAATGCTGAGGGTTAGGGGAATAGGACGATAACGTATAAAGGAAAGCTGCTTATATTTCTATCTGACAGAGTTTTGGGTTCTTACGGTAAGGAGGAAGCTTAAATGGCGTTGATTGTTTATGGGACACATGTATTTACCAAATTTAAAGGCTATTATGGAATGAAAGAGGAATGTCCGTATTGTCATAGAAAGTATCAAAAAGGTTATGTCCGATACTCAAAATGGGTGCATTTTGAATACATACCCCTGTTTCCGGTGAAGATACTATACTTGAAGATGTGTCCGATTTGTGGAAAAGCATATGAATTGACAGGCAAAGAAGCAAAGGAACAAATGGAATATGCAAACGAAACAAGCGAACAGAAACTGGAAATGTATGCAAAGCATATTTTAGCGAAAAAACCAAAGGGAATCATGGCTTGTGATACGAGCTATGAATTCTGGGTAAAGGATTTGGTGACTGGCGAAGAAATATGTATAGCCTCGGATTTGGCAAAAGAGGAAGTAAAACGAATGAAAAAGCAAAGAGGCATAAAGAAGTTACAGATTATCGATGTCTGACAAACTTCGGCATGTTACCGGAAGCCTGCGGGCGGAAAAGCGGGTGCCAATGGTAAAACGGAAAGCAGGGAAGCTGTCATTTCGGGCGGCTTCCTTTTTTCGTTGATGGTAATGGATATAACTGTAAACTATCTTTTTTGCTGTTTTGCTAAAGTAAATACAGAATCTGACGATAAATATTGTATAGAAGAATAAATTCAAGGAGGAAGGTGGCTATTATGCGTATAGATGCTTATAACCAGATCAATCAATTATACGGCGTCAGCAAAACCAGAAAAACCGGAAAAACGGGAAGTGCCGGAAATGCCAATACCACGGATCAGGTATCATTTTCTTCTATCGGTAAGGATATGCAGATCGCAAAGAATGCACTGGCAAATGTGCCGGATATACGGCAGGAAAAGGTGGATGCAATTAAGGCCCGCATTCAGAACGGCACCTATCATGTAAGCAATGAGAGCTTTGCAGATTATCTGGTTTCCGCTTACATGGAACGTGCGATTTAAAAGTCCGGAAAGGCAGGCGTTATTGGCATGGCTAGCTTGATTGAAGAATTGATTCAAGTGCTGGAGGAAGAATGTACCATTTATGAAGACTTGTTCAGTGTGTCCGATGTAAAGACCCAGGTAATCGTAAAAGGGGATGTGGAAAAACTCCAGAAAATAACAGAAGATGAACAGAATGTGATAGACCGGGTGCTGATTCTTGAAAAGCGGCGGCAGACGATCATTGATAATATCGCTGTTGTACTGAATCAGAAGTCAAAGAATATGACTATAGCCGATATTGTACGTCTGATGGAAAGTCAGCCGGAGTTTCAGAAGCCATTAAGCGAGCTGCACCAGCGGCTGCGGACGGTAGTGATGAAGCTTCAGCAGGTAAACAGACAGAATCGGGAACTGTTGGAGAATGCTCTGGAAATGACAGAGTTTAATATCAATGTCCTTCAGACAGCTGCGCAGGCGCCTGAAACAGCCAATTACGATAAGAAGTCCTATAGTGGGGAAATGTTAGGTGTAGCACATAATCAGTTTGACAGTAAGAGTTGAGCGGGAAAAGAGCTTTCGGTAGAAGCAGCAGGAATGATGAAGTTAGGAGATGAAGCAGATGGCTGGAACGATGGGAAGAATGTATATTGGCACTTCCGGTATATTGGCACATCAAAATGCGATCAATACAACTGCACATAATCTGGCAAATTTGAATACTGCCGGTTATTCCCGTCAACAGGTACTGATGGCGGATCTGGGGTATCAGAACCTGGGTATTAGTGCGCTCGGCATAAAACAGACGGGTTATGGCACGAAAGTAGAAGCAACGAGAACGACCAGAGATCATTTTCTTGATGAAAAGTTCCGGATGCAGACCAGCCGGCAGTATTATTATCAGGCAAAATATGACGTAATAGAAGAAGTACAGGAATATTTCGGTGAAACAGAAGGGGAAACCTTTCAAGGCTATATGAAAAATCTCTGGAATTCCATTCAGGAGGTACAAAAGGAACCTAACAGTTTTGTAAAGCGTACCTCGCTGGTATCCACTGCCGCAGCATTTGTCGACCGTGCCAATGAGATTTATTCCCAGCTGGTAGGCTATCAGAAGAATCTGAATGACAAGATACAGGATCAGACAGATACGATAAATGATATTGCAAAGAGTATATATGAATTAAATCAGAAAATTATCAAAAATGAGGCAGGAGACAGAGAATCTGCCAATGACCTGAAAGATGAACGGAACCGACTCTTGGATGAATTGTCCAAGTATATTTCGATAGAAGCGATAGAACAGTCAAACGGAACGGTAGACGTATATGCCGAGGAACATCTGCTGGTAGCAGAGGACAGGGTATTTACGATGGCAACGAAGCCGGTGGCTCCCGGTTCTGATCTGCTGACTGTTTACTGGGAAATGGACGAAATGCCGGTATTCAACCTGGAACGGGTGATCGTTGAAGGCGATAAAACGGATACCGGCTCCTTAAAGGGAATGCTGTGTGCCAGAGGGGATTATACGCCAAATTATACGGATATTCCTTTGAAGGAGAATTATGCAACCGAAGCGGAATATCAGACGGCGTTAAAGCAGTATAACCGTACTTTAAATAACCGGGACGTTGCAAATCTGATCTCACAATTCGACCAGCTGATACATGGCATGGTGACAAAAATCAACGATGTCCTCTGTCCCAATACTACGGTTACGGATGTAAATGGTGTGACCTATACCATTCTGGATACAGAAAAAGCGGGGAAAGGTTACGGAGAAGGCAACGAGATTCAGGGGACGGAATTATTCACCCGGAAGAACATGGAACGGTATCGGACTATGGAGATTACAGTGGAGGACGCAGACGGGAATCCGGTGCCTATGACCGTTCAGGTATATAATGAAGAGGATCCGGAGGATTATTATTCCCTGTATACGTTAGGACAGCTTCAGGTTAATGATGACTTGGTGAAGAATCCGGCGCTGCTTCCTCTGACCCGGAAGACGGGAGAGGAGTATCAGGACATTGCCAATGATCTGCTTGGATTGTTTAATGAAGATTTCATGAGCCTAGATCCCAATACCTATGTTATGAATACCTTTGAAGGCTTTTATGAAGCCATGGTTGGCGATTATGCCAACAAAGGGGAGGCCTATCATGAGATCTCAGAGAAACAGGAAATGCTGATCAACGAGGTAGATGGACAGCGGCAGCAGATGATAGGCGTTTCTTCCGATGATGAGCTTACCAATCTGATCAAGTTCCAGCACGCATACAATGCATCCTCCCGGTATATCACAGTTGTTTCCGAGATGATCGAACATATTATAGAAAAGCTTGGCTGATAACGGGAAAGAAAGAGAAAAGGACGTGAGAATATGCCATCAACATTTTTAGGATTGAATACGACCAGATCCGGGCTGAATTATTATCAGGCGGCCTTAAATACCACTGCGCATAATATATCCAATGCAGAGACAAAGGGGTATTCCAGACAGCAGGTGATCGGAAGGGCGTCAAATGCTATCCGCTTGTATACTTCTGCTGGAATGCAGGGAACCGGCGTATCGATTGAAGGGATTGAACAGATACGCAATCCCTATTACGATGTGAAATATTGGAATAATAGTAGTCTGCATGGTGAGTATGCAACGAAATATGACTATTCTTACGAGATGGAATCCTATTTCAATGAGATGAATTCGGCAACGGGATATACTTCCCTTCTGACTATTCTGCAAAATTCCATGAAGGATTTGGCAGATGATCCTTCCAGTGCGACCACCCGTGGGCAATATGTGAATGATTTCCGGAGCTATACCGAACTGTTTAATGAGCTGGCAAACGATCTGCAAATGACGCAGCGAAGCTTAAATGATGAGTTGGTAGTCCGGGTGAATGAGATCAATTCCATAGCCAAGGAGTTGTTTTCCATTAACGACCAGATCACGAATGTGGAGCTGCGGCAGGGGAATGCCAATGATCTGCGGGATCAGCGGCTGGTATTGATCGATAAGCTCTCCGAACTGGTAAATGTCGATACAGAGGAGATCCCCATCAAGGCGACTGACGGTCATGATTCCGGCGCCACCCGGTATATCGTTCGGATCAATGGAGAATTATTGGTAGATGAGTTCCAGTGCCGCCAGTTGATGGCAGTGCCGAGAGATGAAAAGGTAAATGCAACGGATATAGATGGGCTTTATGAAGTAGCATGGAAAAATGCGGACGGAACGCCCGGTGATGAATTTGACGTCAACAGTCCTAGTCTGACCGGTAAACTGGCAGGTCTGATTGCGGTACGGGACGGAAACAACGACCATGGATTTGTGGGAAAGGTTTTAGGAGCGGGAAGCGATGCAGACGGAACCTATGTTACCATGCAGACCGACAAAAGCTTTACATTAAATAATCTGAATCTGGCGGCAGAAGGTAAGATACGAATCCATAACGTGGATTATTATTATGACAGCTTCGATGCGCAGTATGACAATGCAACCGGAGAGATTACCGGATATACGTTTCATAATTTAAGAACGATGTCAGCAGATGGGATTAGCTTGGAGCCGGCAGATCCGGCTGGTATCTCAGCCGGCTTGACAGCGAAGGCCGGTGAAAACGTGAATTTTGAAGGGGTTCCCTATTATATGGCGAAGCTGAATGAATTCGTGCGAACCTTTTCCCGGTATATGAATGACTTATGCACGTCCGGTGTAGATGCATATGGAAATCAGGGACTGGATATGCTGAACACCTTAGATACCTCCGGAAATCCAATGGATCTGAACGCAACCGTCGGCGATACGGTGTTTTCTTCAAAGGGAGTCTCCTATTATCGGCTGAACGCATTGAATTGGGGAATAAATGAAGAATTGGTGCTGGATCCCAATAAGGTTGTCGTTTCCAGACAAAGGGCAATCGAGCAGGAAAATGTAGAGGATTGTGAGATATTAAAGCTGATTCAGGAGAGCCTGACGGATAACAGCATTTTTAAGCAGGGAACGCCTGCGGATTTTCTGGAATCCATGGTTGCTACCTTGGGCGTACAGACGAATAAAGTAAAGCTGTCGGCGGATCATCAGAATAATATTGTATATAGTATCAATTATCAGAGAATGTCAGAATCCAGTGTGGATTCCAATGAAGAGGCTTCCAGCCTGATCGTCCAGCAGAATGGGTATAACCTGTCTTGTAAGGTAATGTCCGTATTGGATGAGATTTATGACAAGTTGATTAACGGAACCGGCGTATAGGAGGGATAGGTTATGCGTGTGACAAATCGAATGGTGGCAGGAAATTCCCTGCGGAATTTACAGACCAGTACCCATAGGATGGATTCTTTGATTATGCAGCTGACATCGGGACAGAAGATTCAGCGGGCAAGCGAGGATCCGGTAGTGGCGGTACGGGCGTTAAAGCTTAGAAATACCGTAAGTCAGCTGGAACAGTATAAGGGGAAAAATATTAAAGATGCAGAGTCTTGGATGGAACTGACAGAAAACTCCATTACCAGTATCTCCAATTATATCGAATATATGTCCGGCTATTGTACGCAGGGCTCCACGGATTCTTTTAATCAGGAAAACCGCCATGCGGTAGCGGAAACTATTCGTGCCTATAAGGATATGATATATGCGGAGGGGAACTCCACCTTTGCAGGACGATATATTTTTTCCGGTTATAAGACAGACAGCAGTCTGGCATTCAGTAACAAAGAGGCGCCAAAGTACTCGTATAAGATTCAGGAAGAGTTAGACAAGAGTGATATTGATATCAAGAAAGTAACGGTAAATGCAGTGGAACCGGGAGACATAGACGGATACCTGAATGGCAGCCTGACATATGGAACGGAAATGTATCCGAAGCAGGTAGAGGTGTATCGGCTGCGGCTTTCGTACGACGATCTGGCGGAAGGAACGACGCCTTCTATTACGTATCTGGACGCAGATGGAAATGAACAGACGGTTACGGTAAACCGAACTATGGTAAGCACGCAATCTGAGGATTATTATAAGGATTTAGGGGCCGGTGAGGTACGATATATTCCGGAAACCGGAGAAATCATTTTCGGACAGGATATTTATTCCCAGATGCAGAATTCCGATAAGATTACGGTGAATTATGAAAAGGAGAACTTTAAGACCAATGACTTAAAGCCGGAGCATTATTTTAACTGCGTGCGAACAGATAAGGCGACCGGCGAGGAAGTGACCTTTGATACCTTTAAGGGCGATCAGGAGATTGAATATGAGGTGAATTTCAATCAAAAGATCCGGGTGAATACCCTGGGCAGGGATTTGATCAGCCATGATATGGGCAGAGCTATTGAGGAACTGGCAGATAAGGTGGAAGAGGTAGCAGATGCAGAGGAACGTCTGGCGGAATTAAAGGCAATGCTGGATAACCCCAAGTATTCCAATGACCCGAAAGCCATCGAACAGCTTAACTATATGATTACAGATGCTGAAAACGAAGTTTCCATGAAAAATAAAGAGATGCAGGAATTGTTTAACCAGCACATCGGTATCTTTCAGGATTTCCAGACCGACGTGACCTCTCTTCAATCCGATTCCGGAGCAAGGACGGCAAAACTGGATATGATCGCTGCCAGAGTGGCAGACCAGTATACTAATTTTACGGATTTGATGTCTGCAAACGAGGAAGTGGATTATGAGGATAAGACGATTGAATTTGCCTCCAATGCGATGGTTTATAATGCGGCCTTGCAGGTGACGGGAAATGTCCTGCAAAAAACCCTGCTGGACTTCATATAGGAAAGGAGTAATAGAATGGTAGCACAAACAAGACTTTTTGGAGAAATAACGATTGAGGATGATAAGGTGTTAGAATTTCCTAACGGTATCATCGGAATTGAAGATAAACATAAATATGCGATCGTCTATGATATTGATCGGGGAGAAGATACAGCGGTCCGCTGGCTGCAATCCATGGAGGATCCTTATCTGGCGTTGCCGGTGCTGGAACCTCACGCAATTTTGGATGAATATAATCCTATGATTGAGGACGCCCTGCTGGAAGTATTGGACAGCCCGGCGGATGAGGATATCGTAGTGCTGTTGACATTGATCGTCTCTTCCGATGTTACGAAGGTGACTGCCAATCTAAAGGCTCCCATCATCATAAACTCCCGTACCTGTAAGGGCGGACAGATTATCGTAGAGAATGCGGATTATGAATCAAAGTTTAATGTATACGATGCGATTCAGAAACGGAAAGCAGGTGAGTGATTATGTTAGCATTATCCAGAAAACAAAATGAGTCCATCATGTTGGGCAATGACATAGAGATCACGATCCTTGAGATTAAAGGGGAACAGGTAAAGATCGGCGTAACAGCACCAAGGTCGATACCGGTATACCGGAAAGAATTGTATGTTCAGATCAAGGAAGCCAATCAGGAGGCGATCGAACAGGCAAACACATTGGAAAATCTAAAGGATCTGTTATAGAAGCACATAAGGAAAGCACACAGCAGGCAGCCGGACTAGGTCCGGAGGCATGCTGTCAGAAATTTTTAAAAAGCTATTAACTTCTGTTAAAGTACCGTCGATATAATAGATAGCAATAGGTTTATTACTATTTATTGAAGGAACAATAAGTTAGAGATTCACACGGAGGTGAAAGACATGGGAATTGGTGGAATTGAATCAAGTGTAGCATCCAGCAGCGTTCGCAGTCTGAATACAAAGGCTCCTATGCCGGAGGTTACGAGTGTACAAAGCACAACAGCAGTAGCAGAAGGGTATTCCAGGGTGACACAGCCTGCGGAGACTGGAAGCAATCATAACAACAACGCTGCTTCAGAGCAAAACGACAAGGAATGGAATGAGGGTGTACCCATTCAGGAGGTATCGAAAGAGAAGGTGGAAAGTGCTCTTAGAGATATCAATACCAAGATACGACCGACTCATACCGAATGTCAGTTCTCTTATCATGAGGCGACAAAGCGGATTTCCATTAAGGTATTGGATCAGGAATCCGGAGAAGTAATTCGGGAAATCCCGCCGGAGAAGACGCTGGATATGATCGCAAAGACGTTGGAACTGGCCGGCATCCTTGTGGATGAGAAGCGATAGGAGGGATTGTTATGTCAATGAGAATGACAGGTCTGGTATCCGGACTGGATACCGAAACCATAATCAGTCAGCTGATCAGCGGACATAAAACAAAAGTAGATACCGCACAGCAGGATAAGAAAAAGCTGCAATGGAAAAAGGAAGCATGGTCTTCTTTAAATACAAAGCTGATGAACTTTTATACCGGTGCGTTAAGTAAGTTTAAATCTACAAGCACCTATAAGACGAAGAAGGTGGATACCACCAACAGCTCCAAGATTACAGTCAAGGCCAGCAACAGTGCGGTAAACGGTCAGCACAGCATTTCTGTAAAGCAGGTGGCAAAGGGCGCATATCTGACCGGTAAGGATCTGCGTGGAAATGCGTATAAGACCACTTCTTACGTAGCGGCGGATAAGGCAGACGTCAAGGTAAGCGATCTGGTAGATTCAAAAGGGAATTCCATCGATCTGAATGGCAAAAGCTTCGATATTTCCTATGTGGTAACCAGAGGAGATGGTACGGAGGAGACCGTAACCAAGACCATTACCGCAGAGGTAGGGGCGGATGGCACCCTGCAAAGTCTGATCGACAATATGAATCAGTCCCTTCAAGATGAGGGAATTGATATGGAGGTTTCCTATAATGCCTCAATGGGAGCATTACAGTTTGTAAATAATACCGCCGAAGAGGAAAAAGATGGAGAGGGAACCGTTACCGGTTATAAGAATGGAATCGACTACACCTTAAAGGCAGCGGATGAAGCCTCTGCAAAAGCATTGGGAATCAGCCAGGAGGGCGTTAAGGTCAGTAAACAGCTTACGGATAAGGGTGAAAATATCCTGACGATGCAGAATGCCTATAATGTGAAAAAGGTGTCTGATACCGAAGCGGCGGTGACCGGCAGCACGAAGTTGACCGATATGGGAATTGCCAATGGCACCACCTTTACCATGAAGGTTGGAAAAGGGGCAGATGCAAAGGATTATACCTTTACCATCGATCAGAATACCACGTTGAATTCTCTGGCGGCAGAGTTTTCCAAGATGGGCGTGACTGCAAGCTATGATGAGAAGCAGGGACGGTTTTTTGTTAATTCTACAGATACCGGAGAAAAATATGATTTTGAATTAAGCGCCAGCGACGCCGGTGCATTGGCAACCTTAGGCTTGGATAAGGCTTCTGCGACAAAGGTAGATGCTACGGATGCGATCGTGGTTTATAATGGTGCCACTTTCCAGCAGTCTACCAATGACTTCAGTCTGAATGGGTTAAACTTTACAGTAAATGATGTTACAGAGACTGAGGATGCAAATGGAAAGATTAAAGATGAACCGATTAAGATAACGGTCAGCAATGATACGGATGCGATCTATAATGCAGTGAAGGATTTCCTGAAGGAGTACAATGCTCTGGTGAAGGAAATGAATACCCTGTATAATGCGGACAGCGCAAAGGATTATAAGATGCTCTCCGATGACGATAAGGAAAAAATGTCGGATGATGAGGTAGAGGAATGGGAGGATAAGATCAAAGATTCCCTGCTGCGGCGGGATGATACTATAAGCTCCCTCTTATCTACCATGCGAAGCACGTTGAATAAATCCGTCAGCTATACGGACAGCCAAGGCGTTACCAAGCGGTATTCCCTATCCAGCTTCGGAATCGTAACTGGAAGATGGAATGAATACGGACAGCTTCATATCGAGGGCGACGCCGATGATGCGGATTATGCCGATATGGATAATAAGCTGCGGGCAGCCATAGAGGAGAATCCGGATGCCTTGATGGCAACCTTGAGCCAGTTAGGAAGTGATCTGTATTCAAGCTTCCAACAAAGAGTGATTAAATCTACGGATTATAAGAGTTCCATGAGCTTCTTTGAAGATAAGAAGATGGATAAGGACATTAGTTCTTATGATGATAAGATCAAGCAGCTTCAGGAAAAGATGAATAAGGCAGAGGATAAGTACTACAAGCAGTTTGGCAGGATGGAAGCTGCAATGGCGGAGATTCAGGCAAATTCTTCCAGCCTTTCCGGCTTCTTCGGGTAGGACGAGAGGATAAATGAGGTGAAAACATGGTAAATAATGCTGCAAAGGCATATGGCGCCAGAAAAGTGGAAACCGCTTCTCCGGCAGAGCTGACCTTGATGTTATATGAGGGTGCGATCAAGTTTTGTAACATTGCAATGGCCGGATTGGAACAAAAGGATTATGAAAAAACGAACCTGAATATCCAAAAGGCACGAAAGATCATTGTCGAGTTACAGACCACATTAGATCATAAGTATAAAGTAGCGGAAGAATTTGACGTGATCTACGATTACATTTATCATAAACTGGTAGAGGCAAATGTAAAAAAGGACGCAGCGGTGTTAGAAGAGGCACTTTCCCAGATACGGGATATGCGGGATGTATGGAAGGAAGTCATGCGGCTGGCGAAGGGATCCAAATTGTAAAGGAGGAGCGCATGGAGCAGGTTTCGGAATATTTAAAGCTTCTGGAAGAGTCTTTGTCAAAAAAGATCACGATTCTGCAGGCGTTACTGGAGGCTTCCCAGCGGCAGAGCGATATTGCAGACGGGGAAGAGTTTGACTTGGATGCCTTTGAAGGGACATTGGATCAGAAGGAAGGATTGCTGAATCAGTTAGAGGAGCTGGATAACGGCTTTGAAAGAGTATTTAATCAGATTCAGGGAGAAGTAAAGAAGGATCCTCCCCGGTACAGAGCGGAGATACAAAAACTTCAAGATCTGGTTCGGAAGTGTACGGATATAGGCGTAGAGCTTCAGGCAATGGAGGAAAGGAACAAGGCAAAGCTAAGCGTTAAGTTTGCAAATCAGCAGCGGGAATTGCGTCAGATCAAGACCTCCAGCAAGGTGGCCAGTACCTATTATAAGTCCATGACGAACAAACAGCCGGACGATTCTTATTTTATGGATCAAAAAAAATAAAAAAATTTTAAAAAGGTATTAAGTATCGGAAATTATGTCCGATATATATAATACAAGGGTTGATAAAACCTGAAAAACTATTCACGGTGGGAAACCACTAGTACATGGTGCAGGGACGCACCATTATATTCAAGGAGGAATTATTATGGTAGTACAACACAATTTGCAGGCAAACAACACCAACAGAATGTTGGGACAGAATGTCAAGGTAGTTAAGAAGTCTTCTGAGAAGCTGGCTTCCGGCTACAAGGTAAACAGAGCAGCTGATGATGCAGCAGGGCTTTCTATTTCAGAGAAGATGAGAGCTCAGATCCGTGGTTTGAATCAGGCAGTTAGCAACGCAGAGGATGGTATCTCTATGATCCAGACTGCTGAAGGTAACATGAATGAAATGCATTCTATCCTTCAGAGAATGGAAGAGTTAGCTGTTAAGGCAGCCAACGACCCGAATGCAACTGAAGATCGTCAGACCATCACAGATGAGATGAACCAGTTAGAGAGTGAGTTAAATGCAATTTCTACCAGAGCAAAATTCAATGGTAAGAAGTTGAACAGCTTTGTCGGTTATCTTCAGATTGGTGCTAACAACAATGACCATATGCAGATTACCGTTCAGGTTAAGGTAACATTAAAGACAAATGATGTTACTACTCATACGAAGGCTGGTGCTACAGTATCCGCTGTACAGCAGGCTATCAAGGATGTATCTAAGAGACGTTCTGCTCTTGGTGCTGTTCAGAATCGTCTGGAGTACACTGTTAACAACTTGGAGAACTACGCTGAGAACTTAACCGACGCTGAGTCACGTATCCGTGATACAGATATGGCAGCTGAGATGGTTAACTACGCTAAGTCACAGATTGTACAGCAGGCTGCACAGTCCATGTTGGCACAGGCTAATCAGTCTAATCAGGGTGTATTATCATTACTTCAGTAATCAAGTAAGGTTATTGCAAATAGGGCTGGCCCTTTGGGTCAGCTTTATTTGTATCTGGAAGTTTTAAACAGGAAGGAAAAGACGATGGAAAGTCAAAGGATAGAAGCGGTCATTGCACATATTCAGGAGCTGACGCCCCTTTATTATCAGAATTGTCCGGAGAAAGGTACGGAGCAGTTGCAAGCTCTCATTCAGGAGCTGTCCGGTCTGGAAGCGTTGATCCCACGAGAACAGCAGTCCCGATACATCGGAATATTGAAAAATCTAATGGAAGCCATTGAACAGCGGGATTTTGTCATGTTGGCGGATATACTGACCTTCGATATGTTGGAATTCCTTCAGGAAGACGAAGGATAACAGAAAGGGAAAACAACCATGAGCATATATGAACAAAACTTGGAACAATTAGAAAAAACCCGTCCGGTACTATATGAGAAACTGCAAGAACCGATGGAAGATACGCTGCAGGTAATGGTTGGAGATGCTTTAAATGGGGAACCCTTTCTGGCAGTGATACAGCAGGATGCGATTATTCCGTTAAGCAGTACTTATCACCCGTCCCATGAAGCGGAGCAGTTTACCGCTCAGTTTGAGGAACAATGGACCGATACTACTGTTCTGATCTTTGGAATGGGACAGATAGATATTATAGAGCGGATTCTGTCAGAGGAATGTCCGGTCGATAAATGTGTGGTGTATGAACCGTCTCCCATGATTTTTCAAAAAATACTGGAAACCTATGATGTACAGAAGCTGTTGGCAAATCTCAATCTGATGGTGATCGTGGAAGGGATGAATGATGATTTGCTGGAACAGGTCCTGCTTACAAGTGTGGATTTCCGTAATTATAGATTTTTTCATTTCTATAGCTTATCAAAATATAAGGAATTATTTCGGGATAGTTATAACGCTGTACAGAAGGTCTATAAAAGAGTATGGGGAAAACAGCAGGTAGATATGAATACACTGGTGTATTTTGGACAGGCCTCTTTAAAAAATGATATAAAATCTATGAAATGGCTGATGAGGGGGAAAGCGTTTGAAAACTTTAAGGGGCAGTTTCCGAAGGAGCTTCCTTATATCATGGTGGCGGCAGGTCCCTCATTGGAAAAGAACGTCCATGTGCTAAAGCAGGCGAAGGGAAAGGCGTTTATCGTCTGTGTGGATACCGCATTACGGTTTTTACTAAAGCATGGGATTGTACCGGATATGACCTGTACCATCGACCCGCAAAAAGGTTCCTCTTATTTTGAAGGGATTGATATGAGAGAAATCCCAATGGCAGTTTCTACAGATTCGGATTATCGTTCCTTGGAGGCGGCCGGAGACTTTCAGCCGATTTATGTGTCGGTCAGCAATGATTTTACAAGCAGTCTGCTGAAGGATCAGGGGATAGAGATGGAGTCCTTTGACGGTGGCGGTTCTGTAGGCACCTTCTGCTTTCAGATGGGAGCAGAATTAGGGTTTCAGACCATTATTATTATCGGACAGGACCTGGCATTTACAGATCGGAAGGCTCACGCCGGTATGGGGAAGGCGGAAGATTCGGATTTGATTTACGGTGTGACTATGGTAGACGGGTATGATGGAGGTAAGATCATGACCCGGGGTGATTTTAAAAATTATATTGACTGGTATAATCTGCAGATCCCCCTGCTGGCGAAGGAACGGACGATTATCAATGCCACTGAAGGCGGAGCAAAGCTAGAAGGGGCGGTTCAGATGTCCCTGCAGGAGGCGGTAGAGAAATATTGTACGAAGGAATATGATTTAAAGGAAATAATGGAGCAGGTTCCTCCGATATGGGAAACATGGGAGGAGAAGGCACAGGTATATCGGAAGATACAGGAGCAGTATCGGTTTTTCCGCCGGTTTTATGATCAGGTTAAGGAAGGAATCCAGGAAACAAAGCGGGCGGAGGTCCTGCTTAAGCGAAAAAATTATGATCTTAAGGATTTACAAAAGATTGATAAAAAGCTGGATCGGGTAACAAAGCAGGTAACGGAAAAGGACGGAATGGTGTTACTGGTAAGGCGGATAATTGATGTGGATGTGACGTTGAATGATGACCTTTTGAAAGAGGAAGAGGATCTGGATAAGGAAAGCATCCGTTTGTATGGAAAATTAAGACGATATTATCAGGGATTACAGGAAGCGCTGGAAGAATTGTTTCCGGTGTGGGAAGAAATGCAGCGGGAGTTGAATGAGGAATATCAGTTTGAACCGAACCGATAAGGAGGCTGGATATGCAGGAAAAATTACGGGAGCTGTACTGGAACAATGTAGAAACCATTGATACGATCAGTGAACTGGTTCGGGCTGTCCGTATTCAAAATGTGCATCGTCTGATCCTTGAGATTCCGACTGTAACGAAAGCCCTGAATCAAAGTGTAAAAGGGCTGCTTGATTGCAGTATCCCATTAAGGGAAGCCGGTCTGCCTTGGGATACAAAGTATTTCAGCGAGGTGTTAAACGGAATTGCACAGGCACAGACTGCGGAGGACTATATCCTAATGGGGGATCTGTACGAGCTTCAGATGCTGCCCTGCTTATATGATATGCAGAATGCGATTCGGGGGACCGGTGTCTCTTTGCTGCGGGAAGAATGGTATCGGGAGAATCTGAGGGTACTGAAGGTACAGGATCCTTCACTTGCAGAAGCGTTGGAAACTGTTTCTAAGACGTTAAAAGTAGAGCAGGAACCAAAGGGATATTCTCTGGAACCAACCACCAGCGGTTCCTTTACATTAGGCTTGCAGATGGAAAATGGGATCCGGTATCTGCACAGTAACCGGAATCCAATAGAAGAAGCCCGGCTGTTTGCGGAGCGGGTATATAGGGTGGAGCAGGAGCATTATCTTGTAATCGGCTTTGGAATGGGGTATCATATTAGAGAACTGGTAAGGCTGTATCCGGAAATCGACATCGTCGTGGTGGAGCCGGATCCGGCTGTTATCTATTATGCGCTTTCTTGTAGTGACTATCGGGAGCTGTTGAGAAAGATACGGATTTTGTGGAAACCGGACTGGGAACCAGAGGCGGCCGGTCTTCTTAGTAAAGGCTATGAGTTGGTATTATTCCGGCCTGCGTTGTTTCATATAGAACCTGTCCGGATACGGGAACAGTTGATTCATCTTGCGAACCGGAAGGATTCCATTGCGGACCATGAACGGATCTTTTATCAGAATGCAAGAGAGAATTTTCAAAACTGCGATGCTTATATAGACAGTCTGGAGGATACTATTAAGGGAAAACGGATCGTGATCGTAGCGGGCGGGCCTTCTTTGGACAAGAATCTGGAGCAGTTGCGGGAAAAGCCGAAAGACGTGGTGATCCTAGCAGTGGGAACGGTATTCCAGCTGTTAGTGAAGAAAGGAATTCCCGTAGATTATGCGGTATTTTCGGATGCTTTTATCTATCCGCAGATACAGGGAGCGGAAGCATGGAAGATTCCTATATTGCTCTTGGCAACTGCCGATCGGCGAGTGAGTCGGTATTATCAGGGCCCTAAGTACTTGATTTGTCAGCAGGGGTATCAGATGGCGGCCTCCTATGCGGAGAAAAATGGGTGGCGAAAGTACGATAGCGGCGGTTCGGTTTCTACACTTGCACTGGATATTGCGATTCGTATGGAAGCGGCCTCCATTGCGTTTATAGGTCTTGATTTGGCATATTACGGAACGAAGGCACACGCCTCCGGAACCTTGCAAGAGACCTTTCCGGGTTTTGAACATCGGAAAGTAGAGGGAGTTGACAAAACCATGTTAAACACCAGTCAGGCGTTTAATCTGTATCGGGAATGGATGGAACGTCGGATTCAAAATGAGGACTGCACGATGGAAGTTGTAGACGCTACCGAGGGCGGTGCAAGAAAAAAAGGGTTTTTAGTGATGACGCTGGCGGATTATCTGAAAAAAGAACCCGGAAAACAGTATTCATAGAAAAAACTAGCCAAGATAGATAGAAAACAAATGTGGAGGAAGGAATATGCTGAACAACAAAACAATTCTGATCACGGGAGGAACCGGCTCATTTGGAAAGAAATTTCTGGAGATGATCTTCGCAAAATACGAACCGAAAAAGGTGATCATCTATTCCAGAGATGAGTATAAGCAAAGCGTTGTCAGAACCGAGTATGCCGATAAAGTAGATATGGAAAGGGTTCGGTTTTTTATCGGAGACGTTCGGGATCGGGAGCGGCTGTATCGGGCGTTTGCAGGGGTAGATTATGTGATTCATGCTGCTGCCATGAAGCAGGTGCCAACCTGTGAATACAATCCTTTTGAAGCGATCAAGACGAACATACATGGGGCCCAGAATGTGATCGATGCGGCATTGGATTGTGGGGTAAAGAAGGTAGTAGCATTATCTACAGATAAGGCGGTAAATCCTATTAACCTGTATGGCGGTACGAAGCTGGTATCGGATAAACTCTTTACTGCAGCAAATGCGTATCGGGGAGAAAACTATGATACAATCTTTTCCGTGGTTCGATATGGGAATGTAGCAGGAAGCAGAGGTTCGGTAATTCCGATTTGGAAAAATATCATCAAAAACGGTGGAACGACTTTGGGAGTAACAGATATGCGGATGACCCGGTTCTGGATTACATTAGAGCAGGGAGTAGAGCTGGTATTTAAGGCGTTGGAGGAATCCAAAGGCGGAGAAACGTATATATCCAAAATCCCTTCCTTCCACATCGGCGATTTAGCGGAAGCCATGCTTCCAGGCTGTAAGATTGACGAGTTCGGTATCCGGGAAGGAGAGAAGCTCCATGAGATTATGGTAACAAAGGATGATTCATGGACGACCTATGAATATGATAAGCACTTTATTATTTATCCCCATTATAACTGGGCAAATTTGGAACGGGATATTTTACCGGGTGGAAAACCGGTTCCGGAGGGCTTCAGTTATTCTTCTGATAATAATAAGGAATGGCTGGATGTGGAAGGCTTGAGGAACGCATTGAAGGCACTGTAGCGGTAAAACTAGATAGAATAGAAGGTCAATAGCATAATGGTTATTGGAGGCGGAGTTATGCGTATTGCGGAACAAAAACAGCAGATAGAAGAAATTATATCACAAGGGGATGCAGAGTCGGCAAAGGAATTGATAGATACTTATGCAGCAATCTGTCCACAGGATATTGACGTTATTTCCATGCGATTGAATTATTGTTTAATGACAGGAGATTTAGAAGCAGCGGCAGCACTTGCGTTAGAAGGAGTGCGGCGGTTGCCTTTAAATGGTGATATGCAGTACAATCTGGCATATGTTTATGAAGTAATGCAACAATGGCTGGAAGCGTATATTGGTTATTGCAAGGCCAAGTATATATATGAGTATACAGGTGATGAAAAAGTAAACAGTCTTGAAATAGAAACATGTGCCAATCGGATGCTAGAGCGGTTTGAAGAGTCGATGGAATATATTTCAAATAAAAAGGAAGGCGAAGAAATCAAATCCAAATTTCAGGGCGTGATTGGGATGCAGAGAAATCAATTCGGCTTAAAAGAGAACGCTTTCCGCTCATATGAAAAGATCGTGGGAACCTATTATTATGAAACATATCTAAAACGGAGATTTGTAGGGGTTTTTAAGGATCAATTCCTAAGCCATTATCAGCAGGGAAATGAAAACATGGATGTAATTCATTTGAAGGCGGAATTTTTAAATGTAGTGGAGAATGATCATATTCATTTGTGGGATCCTGCTGGAACCTGTGATGCGGAATATCTTCTTCCGATTGCCTGCAGCAAGGCGCCGACAATTCATTGCTTCCAAGGTACAGGGCAGAAGTATAACATTGCACAATATGCCGATAATCATTTTAATTATTATCGGGTGAAAAATGATACCCGAATTTTGTCGACAAATAAGTGTTATTATGGAAATCCTATCCCGCTTCGGAGGCTTCCGGATAAAAAAAGGCTTGTCTTAAGTATTTTTGTAGACGGATTGGCACAGTGTATGCTAAAGGGAGAAGACTTTCAGAAAAATATGCCATATACATACGAGTATTTTAAAAAGGGAACGATTTGCAATCGGGCTTATAATACAGCAGAATGGACCTATCCCAGTATTACAAATTACGTAACCGGATTAAATACCATTCATCATATGTTGTTTCATGATGCGATGGATAGTGCTATACCTCTGGATGTACCGACGCTGGCAGAGTATTTTCATGAAGATGGATATTATACGGCAAAATTCTGTGGAAACTGGAGGATCATCCCATCTTATGGTCATGCTAGGGGATATGACCGATTTGTTTATCAGCATCAATGGGTAGGCTTTAAAGTACAGGAAGTGATTGCGGATGTGATCGATCATATAGAAGCATTTCAGGACGTGAATCAATATCTGTGGTTATCCATCGGAGATTTGCATGATATTGCAGATGCCAATGATTTGCCGGTGGACGTACAACGGGATCTGCCCTTGGAACTGCGTACCTATGAGGATGTAGGCGCTACCTCTGCCAAACAGTCCTTTAGCCGAAACAAAATCGAAGCATATATTCATCAGATTCGGCATGTAGATAAATGGCTCCATGTTCTATATTCCTATTTGGAAGAAACATTTCCGGAAAATGAGATCATAGTTTCTCTTTTCTCAGATCATGGTCAGGGATATTTGATCGAAAATGCACATTTTCTATCAAAAGAACGGTCAAATGTGGCGTTTATGTTCCGAGGCGGAGATGCGGAAGGAAAAGGTATCATAGAGGAAATTATCTCCGCAAGTGATTACAGCAATATTTTGCGGAAATTGGCGAATGTGAATCTGTCAGAGGTGCCTACTGATGGTAGACTGCCGGAATGCTTTGGAGGAGAAGCTGCAAGGGATTACGCCCTAACGGAAAGTATTCATCCGAAAGATCCGTATCAGGCCGTGATATTTGCTGAAAACGAAACCTTCTTTTTTGTGAATCCTGATCCGGTACAGGACGATGGAAGATTCCGTTTGAAGGACTATCAGTGTTGGCTGGAAGATACCGATCGAAATCGAATCGAAGATTCAAAAAAACGTGAAAAGTATCTGAATATTGTACTGGAACATATTGCTCCGATTTTGATCTATGAATAGCATTACAAGCACCTTAAAAGTATCTGGGTGACATCTTGTTTGGTTAACGGAACCGGATTGTTATCCATACGCCCCTTTGTAAAGGCGTGTTCTACGATTTTTGGAATATCTGCCTCTGTGATTCCCCATGAGGAGAGGCGGAGCGGGGTGATACCTCTGCATACTGTTTGTAACCATGGCGATATACCGCCATATGTTACAAAACAATGCAGTAATTGTTCTATATCGGGAACCGCCTGTTGGTTGATAGCGGCGATTTGCGGTAAGGTTAAGGCAACTGCGAAGCCATGTTCTATGTGATATAGATAAGTAAGCGGATAAGAAATAGAATGGCAGGCTGTGGTTCTGGTTTGAGAAAATGCAAGACCGGAGGTGCAGGCAGCCAATAGGAGTTCTTCTCTGACATTCGGTTCTGTTGAATCAGTGACAGCAAGCGGCAGATAATATATGATTTTTTTGACTGCTTCCAAGGACAGCTCTTTCACTGCCGGATTCGTTGCCTTTGCCCAATATGCTTCCATTGCGTGAGAAAGAGCATCCAGACCGGTAGATGCGGTCAATCTTTTCGGTAAGGTTTCCGTAAGCTCTGGTACAAGATATACGGATTCTGGTACAAGCCAAGGAGCATCGATGGAATATTTTGCAGCAGAATTTACATCCCAGAACGTTGCCCAAGAGGTCACCTCAGAACCAGTGCCGGCGGTAGTAGGAACTGCTGTAAATGAAATCAGGGAAGAGTTGTCAACATAATTTTTTTCTATGATATATTTTGTAATAGCTTTTAGGGAAGGAATTTCAGTATGGGATTCCTTCTTTTTGTAAAGGGCTAAGATTCCCTTTGCCAGATCGATCGCACTGCCGCCACCTATGGCTAAGATATGATGGAAAGGAAAGCTTCCGATTTGTTCCAGACTTTTTTTAAGGTCTGCCTGCGTAGGATTGGGGGAAAAGGAAGAAATCCAGATGATACCGTTTTGCTTCGATAATTGTTTAAGCAAGGAATCAAATCCATATCGTCTGCTGCTTTGTTCTGACATTACAATAACGGATTGTTGAAAAAAGGATTCCTGCAGCAGGGTATAGAGTTCGCTTTTGTCACATATAAAAATATGATCCTTAAATTTTCGCATACTGCTCCTCTTGTTATCTGCATGAAACAATAGAATACTGTAAAAGTGTAGCTTATATTCGTTGAAAATGCAAGTGGTATGATTGTCGATGTATGTCAATCTGTGTTATACTATTTTCATATTTTGTGGCAGGAAAGGAGTTAAAAATGAGGATTAACGACTTTTTGGATGTGTTACAATCCTTTGGTATTGAATATTTTACTGGTGTTCCGGATTCGCAGCTAAAGGCACTATGTGATGCACTGATAGAGCAAAAAGAAGACAGGAAACATCTGATTGCAGCCAATGAAGGGAATGCGGTAGGATTGGCGGCAGGATACTATATGGCGACTGGGAAAATTCCATGTGTATATATGCAAAACAGTGGCTTAGGAAATGTAATAAATCCTTGTGCTTCGTTGATCCATCCGAGGGTATATGGAATCCCGATGGTATTTGTCATTGGATTTCGTGGAGAACCGGGGGTGAAGGATGAACCACAGCATATTTTTCAGGGTGAGATTACCTTACAGCTGCTAGAGGATTTGGGAATTCGATATTGTCTTCTTGAGGAAGCAACGACCCCGGATGAATGTAAGGAATTTATAAAGGAACATGCAGACTTTGTCAGAAGTGGAGAAAGCATAGCGTTTGTTGTGAGAAAGAATGGTCTGACAAAAGAGACGTATCTACAATATAAAAATCCCTATCTTTTTTCAAGGGAGGCGGCGATTGAAGCCATTTTGACAACAGAAGGATTTGCTGATGTGGTGGTATCGACCACAGGAAAAATATCCAGAGAGGTTTTTGAAGTTCGGGAAGCGATGCGGCAGTCGCACGAATCCGACTTCCTGACAGTTGGCTCCATGGGCCATTGTTCTATGATCGGGTTGGGAATCGCTTTGGAAAAACCGGAGAAGCGGATTTGTATTTTAGATGGGGATGGGGCATTTTTGATGCATATGGGAGCAGGTGCCATTATCGGACAGAAACGTCCAACAAATTTGATTCATGTTGTATTGAATAATCAAGCACACGAATCTGTAGGAGGAATGCCGACAGCGATGGCATCTGTGGATATGATGAAATTGGGAGAGGCACTAGGGTATTGCAAGGCACTTTCCGTAGATTCTAAGGAAGCATTACTTCTGGTAATGGACGAATTAAAGGACAGTGCGGGACCGATACTTTTAGAGGTAAAAGTAGCAATAGGATCCCGTATGAATCTTGGCAGGCCTACTAAAACGCCGAAAGAGAATATAGAATCCTTTATGAAGTACTTAAGCAGGGAAAAGAGTGACAATAACGATAAGGATGGACAGTAAATATACCTTGGAAGGGGATAAAATGAAAGCATTGATATTGAATTCTGGAATTGGAAGACGAATGGGAAAATACACAGAATCAATTCCGAAATGTATGATTGCCCTTGATGAAAAGCAGACGATTCTTTCTAGGCAGTTAATATTATTGAAGAAAAGCGGCATTGAGGAAGTTATTATCACTACTGGACCGTTTGAAAGCAAGATAAAGAACTATGTCCAGTCATTAGGACTTGAACTGGATATAACGTTTGTGCAGAATCCCCTCTATGCGGAAACGAATTATATTTATTCTATTTATCTTGCTCGTCAGTTTTTACAGACGGACTTGATTTTGATGCATGGAGATTTGATCTTTTCTTCTGAAGTCTTTCATCAGTTATTGGAACGACAGGAAAGTGTTATGGTGGTAAGCAGCACCCTGCCTTTGCCAAAGAAGGATTTTAAGGCAGTGATAAAAGGAGGATATATTAGAAGCGTAGGGATTGATTTTTTTGAGGATGCTTACACCGCTCAGCCTTTGTATAAATTTAAGAAACAAGATTGGTTAGAATGGTTAAAACAGATAGAGAGTTTTTGTGAGAGAAATATTGTGACTTGTTATGCAGAAGATGCGTTAAACGAGTGTTCTTTAAAATGTCATCTTCAATTTTTGGATATACAGGATCAATTATGTGGAGAAGTGGATAATGAGGAAGATTTGATAAAGATGCGGAAGCGGTTAAAGGAGGAAACGGAATGAGTACGGTGTATTTGTGTTTTAGTGCGGATATTATTCATGGAGGGCATATTGATATTATAAAAAAGGCAGGTACATTAGGTGAAGTGATAATCGGACTGCTGACGGATGAAGCTGTAGCAAGTTATAAGCGGTTTCCGCTTTTGTCATATGAAGACCGGTATCGTATTTTCTCAAGTATTGAGGGAGTGTCCAAAGTAATACCCCAGAATACGCTAAGTTATGTAGAGAATCTTAGGACCCTGAAGCCGGATTATCTGGTACATGGGGATGATTGGCAGGAAGGAACACAGGCAGGAGTGCGTAAAGAAGCTATTGACGTCTTGTCTGAGTACGGAGGGAAGCTTATTGAATTTCCATATAGTAATAAGGAGGAATATCAAAAACTGGAGGCAATGAAGCGGGAGCAGTTATCCATGCCGGATTATCGGAGAGGAAGACTGCGTAAGTTGTTATCCATGAAAAAATCGGTGCGGATTTTAGAGGCTCATAGCGGTCTGACTGGACTGCTAGCTGAGAAAACAGTGGTTTATCATGAGGGAAAGGCATATCAGTTCGATGGCATGTGGGTATCCAGTCTTTGCGATTCGACAGCAAAAGGGAAGCCGGATATTGAATTAGTAGATATGTCCTCTCGGATTCGGACGATTGATGATATTATGGAGGTTACGACAAAGCCGATTATTTTAGATGGAGATACCGGAGGACTGATCGAGCATTTTGTTTATAATATACGAACTTTAGAGCGGCTTGGAGTATCGGCTCTTATCATTGAGGATAAGATTGGTTTAAAGAAAAATTCCTTATTTGGAACGGAGATAAAGCAGACACAGGACACGATCGAGCATTTTTGTGAGAAGATAAAGGCTGGAAAGAGGGCTTTAAAAACAGGAGATTTTATGCTGATTGCAAGAATTGAAAGTCTGATTCTGGAAAAAGGAATGGAAGATGCTTTAAAACGGGCGGCAGCTTATGTGGCGGCCGGTGCAGACGGAATCATGATACATTCCAGAAAAAAGGAACCGGATGAGATTTTTGAGTTTTGTCAGAAATTCCGTTCCATTGATGAATATACACCATTGGTGGTGGTTCCGACTTCATTTAATACCGTAACGGAAGAGGAACTGGAAAAAATCGGTGTAAATGTGATTATTTATGCAAACCAACTGACAAGAAGCGCATTCCCTGCCATGAAAAAAGCGGCAGAGTTGATTTTAACCCATCATCGAGCAAAAGAAGCAGATGAAATTTGTATGCCGATCAAGGACATTCTGACCTTGATTCCGGAGGAATCGTAAAAGTAAGGTGAAAAGTATGCAGCGTAATTATATTCATGTGACCGGAAGGGTGCAGGGAGTCGGATTCCGTTATCATGCCATGAATCTGGCACTGGAAAACCATCTGACCGGCTGGGTCAGAAATCTGCATAACGGTGCGGTGGAAATGGAGGTTCAGGGAGAACCGGAGGCGGTGGAGCGATTCTCCCTGAGCTTGGCGGAAGGTACAAACTGGATTCGTATTGATACGAAAACGGTTACACAGATTCAGACTATACCGGAGGAAGTTGGTTTCCGCATTCGGTATTGATATGCAATTTATAATAATTTAACTTGAATTTCTCCGATTCTTCCTCTATGATAGACAGGAGATATTCAAGTTAATTTTTTATGGAAAGTAGAATTGGAGTAGAAGCAATGTCAAATTACGGAACCTTTGGTGAAAATAATCCGATATGGAAGGCGGTAAACCGCTTTGCGGATATGATGGTGATCGGAATCTGGTTTTTGATTACCTGCCTCCCAGTATTTACCATAGGGGCAGCGTTGAGTGCCTTTTATTATACAGCGATGGATTCTCTGCGAAAGGAAGACGGTTATATTTTCCGGCGGTATTTCCGGAGTTTTGCGGCAAATTTCAAAAAGGGAACCCTGCTCTGGCTGATTATGCTGGCACTGGGAGCGGTTTGCGGTATGAATATCTTTTGCTGGGTGATCAATTCTGATATGCAGATCGCCCCGGTCATGTTGGTGATCAGTGCATTGATGTTGTTTGCATGGCTGGTGACGTTTACCTTTGTCTTCCCGTTGCAGGCACGGTTTGAGAACACTATAGGGAAAACGATCCAGAATGCATTTTTGCTTGGGATCAGTAATCTTCCGTTTACTATATCGGTGATCCTTATGTTTGGAATCCTTGCCTTTCTCTGCTATATCTCTTGGCTGGTGGTGTTGATCATGCTTTTGTTTGGTACAGGCGTGGCAGGCTATCTGCTGGTGTATAACTATGAGCGGTTGTTCAAAAAGAATGGATATATAGAGGAGGATGACGGAAAGATTCAAAATGACGATTACGAGTTTGAGGTAGAGGTTGACTTCGATGAAATCTACCCCAGGGAAGAAAAAGCGGGCACACAGGAAACCGATGCAGAAAGCACGGATATGGAAGACACAGATATTGAAAATACCGATACAGAGGATTGACTTTCCTTGCTATTTCCTATGGAATATAGTATGATGCAAGGGTAGTTTTACTTCATATTAACAGGAGATGAACAGAAACATGGAGAAGAAACCGTTTGTGACAAAGGCTCAGCTTGAGCAGATCATACAGAAGTATCCCACGCCATTTCATTTATATGATGAGAAGGGAATCCGTGAAAATGCGAGAAAGCTAAAGCAGGCGTTTGCATGGAATCCGGGTTTTCGGGAATATTTTGCGGTGAAGGCGACCCCCAATCCGACAATCCTGCGGATATTAAAGGAAGAGGGATGTGGAGTGGACTGTTCGTCTCTGACTGAGCTGATGATGTCGGAACGACTTGGATTTCAGGGAGACGAGATTATGTTTTCTTCCAATGATACACCGGCGGAGGAATTCGTAAAGGCAAGAAACTTGAATGCAACCATCAATCTGGATGATATTACGCATATTGATTTCCTGAAAGAGTGTGCCGGAATTCCCAAGAAGATTAGTTGCCGCTTTAATCCGGGCGGTGTGTTTGAACTGGGAACCGATATTATGGATAATCCGGGAGATGCCAAGTATGGCATGACAAAGGAGCAGATACTGGAGGCGTATTCCCGGCTAAAGGAACTGGGGGTTGAGACCTTCGGTATGCACGCTTTTCTTGCCAGCAATACGGTAACGAATGCATATTATCCGGCACTGGCGGAGATTCTGTTCCGTCTGGCAGTAGAAATTAAGGAAAAAACGGGAGTACAGCTAAGTTTTATTAACTTGTCCGGTGGTGTAGGTATTCCTTATACGCCGGATAAAGAACCAAATGATATTCTTGCTATCGGGGAAGGCGTCCATCGGGTATATGATCAGATACTGGTGCCTGCGGGTATGGGCGATGTGCGTATCTTTACGGAACTGGGAAGATTTATGCTGGCGCCGTATGGACATCTGGTAGTGAAAGCTATCCATGAGAAGCACACCTACAAGGAGTACATCGGGGTGGACGCATGTGCGGTCAATCTTATGCGGCCTGCCATGTACGGTGCGTATCATCACATCACAGTCATGGGAAAAGAAAAGGAACCGTGCGACCATGTTTATGATATTACAGGCTCGCTTTGTGAAAACAATGATAAGTTTGCCATTGACCGGAAACTGCCGAAGATCGACATCGGCGATCTGTTAGTCATACACGATACCGGTGCCCATGGCTTTGCAATGGGATATAATTATAATGGCAAGTTAAAATCTGCCGAGCTGCTGCTCCGGGAGGATGGTTCGGTAAAGCTGATCCGTCGTGCGGAGACGCCGGAAGATTATTTTGCAACTCTGGAAGGCTTTTGGGAATAAAAGAAATCAGAATGTAGGAGGAATAAGAATGAATCCAATCGTTACGATAACAATGGAAAACGGTGATGTTATGAAGGCGGAGTTATATCCGGATATTGCACCCGTCTCTGTCAATAATTTTATATCCTTGATTAAAAAAGGCTATTATGACGGTTTGATCTTTCATCGTGTGATCAAGGGCTTTATGATTCAGGGCGGTTGTCCTGAGGGAACCGGCATGGGCGGCCCCGGATATAGTATCAAAGGTGAATTTGCCATGAATGGTGTAAAGAATGATTTAAAGCATACGGAAGGCGTACTCTCTATGGCACGGGCGATGGATCCCAATTCCGCAGGCTCACAGTTTTTTATCATGCATAAGACCTCCCCTCATTTAGACGGTTCGTATGCCGCCTTTGGAAAGATCATTGAGGGTATGGATGTAGTGAATAAGATTGCAGAGACCGCTACGGATTATTCCGACCGGCCGTTACAGGAGCAGAAGATGGCAAAGGTTACGGTTGATACCTTCGGAGTTGATTATCCGGAACCGGAAAAGCAGTAGAATTAAGATATGAGGGTGAATACCAATGAAGAATCCAAAACCGTTGATCGTAATAGCCATATTACTGGTGATCGTGCTTGGCAGTCTCATCTATGGCTATAGTCAATATAAAATATATCAGGAAGAATACCAGGGAACAGAGTCATCCCAGGGAGAAGATGTAGTAGTGGTAATCCCGGAAGGAGCCGCCACGAAGCAGATCGCACAGATTCTAAAAGAGAATGGCCTGATTCAATTTCCGTCCGCTTTTGTAAAACGGGTAAAGGAATCCCAGTATCGTGGCAGCCTTCAGCCCGGTGAGTTTACGTTGAATACAGGCATGAGTACATGGGAAATGATAGAGGTTCTGGGTTACGTGGAACCGACAAAGCAGGTTATGGCGACGCTGACGATTCCTGAAGGCTTTTCCATTGAGCAGATTGCGGCAAGAGTAGAGGAACAGGGACTGTTTACACAGGAGGAATTCTTAGAAGCGGTTCAGGCAAATACCTACTCCTATGGATTTTTGGACAGTATACCGGAAGGTGTGAATGTCAATTACCGGTTACAGGGCTTCCTCTTCCCGGCTACGTATGATATTTATGAGGATACCACCGCGCATGATCTGGTGGATATGATGTTGAAAAAATTCGATGAGGTATATAGTCCGGAGCTGCAGGCACAGGCGGCCGCTATGAATTATACGGCGTTTGAGTTGGTGAACCGGGCGTCTATCGTGGAACGGGAAGCGAAACTGGACGAGGAACGTCCGCTGATTGCAGGCGTCATCAATAATCGTCTGGAGCAGGGAATGATGCTGCAAATGTGTCCTACCGTCTTATATCCGATTACAAATGGAATCTATGATAAGTCTGAAGTAACCTATGAGGATCTGGAGGTGGAATCCCTGTATAATACCTATAAGTATACCGGACTTCCGGTAGGCCCGATCTGCAATCCCGGCGAGGTTTCTTTGCGGGCAGTTTTATATCCGGCCCAGCATAATTATCTGTATTATCATGTGGATAATGAAGAAATCGGAAGTCATATTTTCACAGAAACCTATGAAGAGCATGTAGAGACCCAGTAAGTGGTAACGAATACGAAGTAAAACTCCCTTGATTCTTTTATTTAGAATCAAAGGGAGTTTTTGTTGTGCTGAGAACTATTGAAAAACCAGATTTTTATTGCCGGATTTCGGTATAGATTTCATGGGTGTGTTTTCCGTCGCCGGATATAATCAGACCTTCGATTGGATCAAACGTATCCAGCGAATAGGAGCAGATGCGGTTGCCATATACCAGATACAAGAAATCACCGATATAAAGCCCTCGAATATTGGTAAGATTGGAGTAATCCCTTTCTGTTAAGATAGGGTTATTTCCTACATCGCAGTGAAAGAGCTTTTGAAATCCACTGCCTTCTGCATATGCGTACAGTTCATAAGATTCTTCATATTCATAATCCTTCCCGTGATAGCTTTCCACATAGAAGCCGATCAGGTTTCGTTCCGGATCGATCAGCAGAGCCTTATGGTTGTTCAGGGCTGTGGAATAATAGGAATCCGGTAATACCGTTTTGTCTACTTCAAGAATGTTGTACGGGTCGGATATATCGAACATCGAAAGCTTCAGTCCTAAGAATTCTCCGGTTCCGGGATCGATCTCTTCTCCCAGCCCGAATAGTAAGTCTTTGGAATAAAAGTGAAGATAGCTGGAAAAACCGGGAATCTTTAAGGCGTCCATAACCTTTGGATCGGCAGGATCGGATAGGTCTATGGAGAACAACGGATCCGTTTCCCGATAGGTGACAAAGTATCCGGTTTCCCCCATGAAACGGACGGAATAGACCCGTTCGCCCGGCGCCAGATCCGCTATCGTTCCGATCCGTTCCATGTTGGCATCTATGACATATAATGCGTTTGTGCTGGCGGGCGCCATAACGGAATCCGTTAGGGGCATTTCCTCCTGTTCATAGGAAGGAACAATCGTTGTGACTACCCGCAGGTATCCGTTGTATTCGTCCATAGAAAACTGATTGAACAAATAGCCTTCTACCGTGACGGATCCGCATGCTTGAATGCTTCCGTCTTCGTAGCGGAATTTTAAGATTTCCGTAGAGACAGCGCCATCGTTCCAGTCAGGTTGTGCAAAGTAAATAGATTCCTTGCTGACATAATAGATGCCATTGCCGGAAAGGATTGCCTTTGAATCTGTAAATGCCGAAGGATCATCAAGCTGCATACCCGTTATAAGCTGATAACAGGAAGCGTCCGGACATTTTGGAAGATAAATATCCTGACAGGAAAGACGTTTGTCTTGAGCGGCTGGAACGATTTCCTCATAGCTGGAGAACCGCTCCGGTACGTTCACCCATTTTGTAGTGAAGGTGTACAGGCAGCCGTTTGTCAGCCGGGAGCTTTCATAATATCCTTCCTGCTGCAACGTGCTTATCGGTACCGGCTGCATCGGATTAGAAACGTCATAGGTCAGGATATAAGTGTTTACGGTATTATCCCTAGTCCAGAGAATATCCGCCGTTGCTTCCGGTCCTTCCGGATCCGTCTGCGCCTGCACAGGAATGGTTCCCTCACATAGCACGAACAGTTTGTTTTCCCAAAGATAGAGTTCCTGAACAAAAAAATCTGTGCAGCCGATTTCTTCCGAGATACTTGCAGACGAAATGGTACTGCAGGCGGTCAAGGTTCCCTGTTCGGCGTTAGCGATGGAAATGGCGTTCCAAGCGTAGCTTCCATTTTCTTGGAAACAGGAATAGATAAAATGTCCGTCTGTCTTAACAATATCTGCCTCTGTCACAGTATCCACCTGTGTATTGGTGTCGGAAAAGACGTCCGCCTCCATCCTTAGATCTTGGGATGCGGCAGAATCATCGGCTGCAATGCCGGTAGCTGCTTCTGTTTGATTTTCCTGCACTGCGTTGAAATACATATCATGAACGGATAAGTCTGCAAGGATTTGATACAGCTGTTGGTAACTGTTCGGCGTTGCGATCCGGGATTTTGCAGGCGTGTTTTCGTTAATGCCTTCGTCGGAATCGGCTTGCGCATTTTGCTGTGCCTCCATAGACAGGTCATTTGACACAGCGGAATCCATATTGCTTTTTGATTTTTTTGACAGACGGATACCCCAGACAGAACCGCTTACGATGGCAAGCAAGGCAAATGCAGCGGCGATTTGAAGCCACGGTTGCTGGTATCGGTTTTTCGGTTTGGATGTCTGGTTTAGCTGACTGGTAATCTGTTCCGGTGAAAGAGATTCCGGAACCGGTGTTTTCTCTGTTTTTTTTCGTAGTTGTTGTATGAAATCTTGCTCGTTCATAGGAGTTCCTCCTTAAATCATTTTTTCCATTTTATCCATTGCCCGGCTTTTGATAGAGCGAAGGGTTCCGGCTTTCATATGTAGAAGCTTAGCGGCTTCTTCATTGTTATATCCGGCAAAAACCGTAAGGGAAAGGATAAGCCGCTCCCTAGGATTTAAGTTTGCAAATGCGTTTTTCACATCCTGAATCTCGGCATAATTCCGATCCGGTATTGCGATTTCCATAGCAAGCGGGTACGGGGGATTGGCATATCCCTTTATCATTTTTTTACATTTGTTCGTAAGAATCTTAAAAATCCACGGGCGAAAAGCAGAAGCGGTCCGAAGCTTATGGATTGTGGCGTACGCATCGGTTACCGTATCGCTGACAACGTCCTCTGCATCTTCCGGACGTCCTAGTGTATACAGGGCAAAGCGGTAAAGATCCTTATATACGGTTGCATAAAGATGGGCAAATGCCTCGGTATCACGCTGACAGGCACGCCTTACAAGTAATTCTTCTTCTAACGGTTCCATGGAGCCACCTCTTTTTTCCTCGAAATGCATTTCTGATTATTAGTGTTGTTTATTATGGAAAGTGTTGCATGAAATAATAAAAAAAACAAGTCTTTCTAATGAAATGGATTCCGGGTTCAAAAAGAATGGACGTTATGCCGGAAGCAAAGAAGCTGTAAAAAACAAAGGTAATTTTATGTAAAATGGAAAAGAAATGTTGACTTTGAATTAGGGGTAGAATATGATGAATAAAGGAAAAGTGATACGGTATTTCAAAAACGTAATGGGGAGGTAGAAGATGAACACAAAATGGTTAAAGCATTCTTTACGGGACGGACGGGAAGTGATCGAATATCAGTTGAAGTCTGGTGAACGGATGAATGGGGTAATCCTGAAAAGCTGTAAAGAAGAGAAGGTATTAGGAATCCTTCCTGTAGGGGCTTCCTATGAGGACGGGCATAATTATCTTTATGCATATACAGATAAAAAAGAGACGCTTAAAGATTACTTATCGGATTCTATTAAAAAAGAAACCCTGCTAAGCAGCTTTGAAAGCATTGTGAATACGCTGGTCCACATGCAGGAGTGCGATATAGCTTTCGCATATGTAGCTTTGGATCCGGAATATATTTATATGGAGGAGAAAAAAGCACGTCTGATCTGCCTTCCCGTAGAAAATGCCGTCATGCAGGAAGAGGAGATTCCGGACTTTTTCCGCACGATTTTAGCAAATGGTGTTTACTTAAACAGTGAGGATGGAGATTATGTTGCCAAGCTCTTATCTTCTTTAAACAGGGACTTTGATCTAAATTCTTTCCTGCGTCAGATTCATGGATTGATGATGGATGCAGGAATCGAGATCGTGGAAGATGTCGTAAAAGAATCGGAGGAAACACCGGCTGCAGAGGAAGAAAAAGCGGAGGAAGAACAAGTAGAGGAAGAAAAAGCAGAGGAACCTCCTGTAGTTGTAGATGAAACAGAAACCTTGATCCATCCGGAAGCGGTTCTGGTTCAGGAAACGAAAAAGAGCGATTCCATTGCTTCAGAGACGCAGGCAGCGGCAGATGTGATACCGGAAGATGAGATCGAGTTTGAACCAATGCCGGAAGAAATGGCAGCGAAGATACAGCGGATGAATTCCAACGAAGCCGAAAAGGCGACCGCTTCTCAGACACAAGTAAAGCCGCAGATTCAGGCAGTACCTCAGCCTGTAATACAGCCGGTTGCACAGCCGCAGGCGGTCGTGGCTCCTAAGCCGGCAGCACAGCCACAGGCAGTGGTTACTCCCCAGCCGGTTGTACAATCCCAGCCGGCTGCCGCTCCCAGACCGGCCGTGCAGCCGGATAACGGTGCAGCGTTCCAGCCGAAGGTGGATGGCTCGCCTCGTCCCTTGATTCCGCCGCAGGGAGTGGTACAGCCTCAGATGAATTCAATCCCAAAGCCGAAACCGAAGCCGCATTTAACCCGGGTGAAGACAGGAGAACAGATTATGTTAAAGGAGGGTGACTTTATAATCGGAAAGTCGCCTACAGGGGCAACCTATACGATCACGGATAATCCTGCGGTCAGCCGGATTCATTGTACGATTTATAAAAAAGAGAATGGAGTGTTCTATGTCCGTGATGAGCATTCCACCAACTCTACCTATGTAAATGGGGAACAGGTATTACCCGGAACGGAAAAGATATTACTGAATAATTGTAAGCTGTTATTGGGAGATGAAGAATTCATCTATAGCTTATGGTGATGCCGGAAACAGCAAAGGAGAAAATGAATGGATTTTTTCGTTTCTTATCATACGGATACCGGATTAAGAAAACATACCAATCAGGATACGATTGCGATCAAGATGCTGGATACGCCGAAGGGCAGAGCTGTTTTGGCCGCTGTCTGTGACGGTATGGGCGGCCTGTCTGCCGGAGAGCTGGCAAGCAAGGAGGTTATTCAGGCGTTCTGCCATTGGTTTGATACTTCCTTTGCTTCCATAGCGGCAGAAGGAAGCTTTGAACCGGATCATATCATAGGGGAATGGAACCGCTTAGTCAAAGAAGAAAACGGCAGACTGGCAGGCTATGGGCTTCAAAGAGGCGCCAGCTTAGGCACTACCCTTTCTGCTATTTTGATCTATCAGGAACACTATCTGATCGTTCATGTCGGCGACAGCCGGATCTATGAAATGACCCTGTCCGGGCTTTGCCAGATAACAGAGGACCAGTCTCTGGTGGCAAGGGAAGTTGCAGAAGGCAGATTAACGCCGGAAGAAGCACTTCGGGATCCCAGACGCAGTATCCTGCTTCAGTGCGTTGGGGCGTCTGCCTCTGTAGAGCCTGCCTTCTATCAGGGAACAGTCGTTCCGGAAACTTCTTTTCTGATCTGTTCCGATGGATTATGCCATGAGCTGGGTGCGGATGAGCTGTACGAGCAGGCCGGGCCTCTAGCCTGTAAGGATCCTGCGGTTATGCGGCAAAAAAGCGTATACCTGACAGAATTAGTAAAGAAAAGAAAGGAACAGGATAATATTTCCCTGATTCTTCTGAAAGCATATGAATGAGGAAAAATAAATGACGGATAAGGGTACGGTATTAGACGGAAAATATGAAATATTAAAAGAGATCGGACGGGGCGGTATGTCTGTGGTCTATGTTGCCATGGATCTGCGTTTGAATAAGCAGTGGGCGATCAAGGAGATCAAGGACGACGGTTCTAAGGATACCCAGACTTTGTTAAAGGGACTGGAACGGGAAGCGAATATCTTAAAAAAGGTGGATCACCCGGTATTGCCTCGGATTGTGGATATTATCCAGAAGGACAACAGAGTTTATGTTGTCATGGACTATGTAGAGGGACGTCCGATCAGTGAGATACTAAAGGAGCAGGGAGCGCAGCCGCAAGAGCAGGTGATCGAATGGGCAAAGCAGTTAGGCAGTGCGTTGGATTATCTTCACTCCATGGATCCGCCGATCATTTATCGGGATATGAAGCCCTCCAATATTATGCTCAAGCCGGACGGTAATGTGAAGCTGATCGACTTTGGAACCGCAAAGGAATATAAGGCGGAAAATAATGCGGACACAACTGCACTGGGAACCAGAGGTTATGCGGCACCGGAACAGTTCGGAGATGCGCAGGGAAGGGGAATTTATAATACCGATGCCAGAACCGATATTTATTGTCTGGGAGCGACCCTGTATCATATCGTGACCGGCATGAATCCCTGTGAGCCGCCTTATGAGATCAAGCCGATTCGGCAGTGGGATCCTTCTCTTTCCAGTGGCTTGGAGAAAATTCTGATAAAGTGTACCCAGTCCAATCCGGAGGACCGGTATCAGTCCTGCTCGGAGCTTTTATATGCATTGGATCATTATGATGAATTAGACGAACGCTTCAAAAGGCAGTCCAGAATAAAATTCGGGATATTTGCAGCCACAGCCGCATTGGTGCTTTTGTTCAGCCTGGTTTCGGCAGCGGGGTTTTCAGGGAACCGGAATCTGTTAAATCAGAACTATATAGCCTTGATCAACACGGGAGACGACTATCGGTTTGCAGGGGAATACAATGAAGCCATAGCGCAATATCAGAATGCCATTCAGGTAAACCCGAAAAACGAAGAAGCTTATATAAAGATTTTAAATATCTACGTCAATAACTTGAATAATCCGGAGGCCGGATTGGAGATTATTGCGTCTTATATCAACAGCAGCAAAGCATTATCCAAGAATAATCATCTTTTATATCAGATGGGACTTACATATTTTGACCTGCAAAGCTATGATTCCTCCCTGCGGTATTTTCGTATGATAGATGAACGCTCGGACGAATATGGAGAAAATGCACAGTACTACATTGCAATGGCGATGGTGATGTCAGAGCCGAATCCGGACTATGTAGAGTTGGCGGAGGATCTGGCAAGCTTCGAGGCAAATACGTCCGGTATGGCAACCGGAGAAGCAAAGTTTATGAATTACAAGATACTCGGCATGGTATATGTGCGGAATATTGGCAACATTGACGGTGCTGCAGAGGCGGCTGTCCGGATCCTGACGTCGGCTCTTTCGGATTTAAATCAGAGTGGAGGAGAGATTAGTAACAGCTCAAACTATTACTATTATTATAATCTATATCTGATCACCGCCTATCAGACGGTAGGAAGTCAGACAGAGGTAGAGGAGGACGCAGAATCCGCCTATTACGAGGCGTTGACCTGCTGTGACAATGTATTGTCACAGATTGACCGGCTGGAAAATCCGACGGTTTATGAAAATGTGCTGATCCAAAAGGCGGAACTTTATCATGCATTAGGGCAGGAAACGCAGGCGGTCGCTATGTATGAGGAGGCGGCAGAACAGATGGGAAGCGCCGGGCAGGCGGTATATGTCAGTTATTTACGATATTTATATAATCGGTATAAGGCTGAAAACCCTGACGTATCGGAATGGAATGCACCGGATTTACTGGCGGTATATGAAAAGGGAATGGAGGTGCCGGGAATCAATGATAACTATGAATGGAAAGCATTGGTGAACAGTCTGCAGCCCTATTTAAATCGAACCCCGGACGAGGATACACAGGGGGATTCTTCTCCCACGCAGGCAGAGCCGGCGGGGCCTGCGGAAGGTGAGACAGTCGTGGAAGAAGGTTCCACACAGGAAGCGGCAGGGACGACACAGGAGGAATAAAAGATGACAACTCTTTATACGATAATGAGCTATGGCGGAATCGTGCTTGCGGTTATTAGCCTCGCCGCTGCCATCATTTTGTTTATTAAATGGGATATTCCAAAGATCTTCGGCGATATAACCGGACAGACAGAGAAAAAGACCATCCAGCGGATTCAGCGGGAGGGATATGAAGCAAATGCCTCGAAGCAGACGGCAATTAAGAAAAAGCAGGATACCGGAAGGATTCAGGTACGCAAGTCAAAGACAGAGACCTTAAAAGAAGATGCACTTCCCCAGACGCAGGCGAAGGCTCCGGACGTCCGCCCAGGTATGGAAGAAAAGGCAGATAAACGGGAGATTACCAATAAACTGTTACACGTCTATAAACCAAAGGAAACCGAAGAAACTACCACAGTGTTACATGCGAGTGCTTCTGATGAGGAAGTGACGACGGTATTGCAGGAAATGATTTCCGGCGAGGAAACTACGACAGTATTAAGCGGAGCAGTCTCCGGCGAGGAAGTGACGACGGTGTTGAGCGGCAATACCGAGACAATTTTCCATGCAACGGAACAAGTTCTTCAGGAAGAAGAACCGATAGAGGGTGTGATCCGGCTGCCGGGTGCGCAGATAACGGATATAGGAACTGTAGTGAAGGTATTGGATTTTATGATTACCCATACCGACGAAGAGATCATATAGATGGGAGGAAACTATGAAAGGAAACAGAAAGCAAAGGATTAAGAGCAGGCTTGCATTGCTGTTGAGTCTGTTGCTGGCATTTTCATTTCCCGGACATACGATTCCGGCTTGGGGTGCGGGTATGACCGGTAACGAGGTAGATACAGATACTTCTTTTACGATAACGATTGATGATGCAGAGATAACAGCGGTGCAGGTAGGCGGCGATACGCTGACGGAATCAGACGGAAGCTATACCATAACAGCCGGGACCTTAAAAGAGGCAGACGTTACGATCACATTTCAGACAGAGATGAAAAAATGGTGCGAAGAAACCGGCGTTACCTACGAAGGGCTTTCGGTATCCGGTGTCGCTCCGGACGAGACAGCAAAGCGGAAATTTACCTATTCGACTACGGTAGAAGATGTGTTGGATTCAGGCAGTGGAGCTGGGTCTGCGATTACACTATCGTTGACGGACGCAACGACTTATACGATAACGCAGGACGAAAAGGTTACGGTTGCGCTTACCCCCTCTTACTGGGCGGACGGAAGCAATGGTTATTATGCGCCCAAAAAGGAAGGGGAATCCGTTACGGTAGCACTCAATCCTGATAAGGGGTATGAACTGACGAATCTTACACTGGGCGGAGAGTCTCAGACAGCCGGAACATCTTCCATAGTGATAGATAAGGACAATGCGGGCAATATTGCGTTTACAGTTCAACTGATACCGATGAACGCTCCGACAGGTACTTTTCAGTTTGTAGATACATATTATGGGACAACGGATCCTGCTACAGTGACTTATACACTTTCGGATGGGGAAAATCCGAATGCTTATGACTTACAATACCTGATAAAGAACGGAGAAGATTCTCCACAGGCAGCGGACGTATGGACGGATTGGTCATCATCAAGTACAGCAGGCGGTGTAACGACGTACCAGTGTCAGGTGGACTATACGTCTTCGGTTGGCAGTAAGAAGGTATATGTCCGTTATAAGGATACTATTGTTACAGATCATTATTCCGATTATCAGGCTTCGTCTCCTATCCGGTTTGATTTTACGGCTCCTGCTGTTACAGGTGGCCCGGAGCTGTTGATCAATGAGCAGCCGCAAAGTGGGATCACAGGGTATGTGAAGCAGGGGGATACGGTTTCATTCCGGTTGACCGTTTCGGATTCGGAGAGCGGTCTGAATAAGCTTACCTATACGATAGATGGGACTTCCACAGATCTTCCTGCGAATGGTGCAAAGGAAGTTACCTTTACGATCCCGTATGCCATTACTGAAAAAACAGACAGCATTACCTATACGGTTACGGATTGTGCCGGTAATACTACCTCAGAGCAGACGATCGATACCAGCACAATCGAATTTGATTTTACGTTGCCCACAGCAACGATAACATTTAAAGATGCACAAGGGAATGTGATTACGGATCTGGACAAATGGTATAGTGAGGAAGTTTATGTGGAAATAGCAATGCGGGATCCGGACGGTTCGGATTCTTCGGAGAGTGTTTCCGGCATTGATACCGGGAATACGAAGCTGTTCAATAACGGTGAGGCGATTTCTTATACAGAGCAGGCTGGAACTGTACCGGGAGAGTATATATGGAGCAGTGGCCCCCTGCCTACCGGCAGACATATGATTACCTTGGAAGTGGCGGATAAAGCAGGAAATACCAGTTCTTATAGTAGCAGCGCTGCTATGAAGATTGACATGGAAGGGATACAGGAAACCGGGGTTGTATTTGAAAATGGAGATGGGAAAACTGACTTTTATGAAGCGTTTGCCATTACAGCAGAAGCAAGCTCTTATTCCGGAATCACAAAAATGGAATTTACCTTCTTTGACGAATCCGGAAAGCAGGCAGGCACACCGCTCACTGTGAGTGAGGTTTCAAATAATCTGGCGAGTATTCTCTTTCCGGCTGATACGCTGGGGAACTTTAAGGGCAGCGTGCAGATCACTTATACAGATAACTGCGGCCGCAGGCAGGAAGGATTCCGGTATCCCTTCTCTTATAATCGGGAGGGCGCCGCTATTCGTATGGAAGCAAAGGAAGAGTGGAGCAATGGAGATCAGCAGGTTTCCATCGAGGTGAGCGATGGGATCACAGGAATCGAGACGCTGGAGATCTATGTGGATGGAAGGTTGATCGAGACAAGGCCGGTAAATGATGCGGATTATAAGGGTGAGTTTCTGGTATCCGAGAATTCCGCTTCCGCTTTGGGAACCCAGATTCAGGTCGTTGCGGTCAGCCATTCCGGAAAACGGGTGACTTCCTATGCAGTGGTCCGGATTGATAAACAGGCTCCTGCAATCCAGTTGAGCGGTATGACGGAGGGCGGCATCTATAATGGGATCCGCACCCTTCAGATTACTACATCGGAGAATATCTGGAATGAAATGCAGCCGGTGTCGGTAACGGTAGAAAGAACCTTAGACGGTGCGACTACAACACTGGATTTTGGAAGCTTTGGAATGACAGCCGATGTGCAAGAGGAATTCCGGCGGTTTACGGAAGACGGAAGCTATCTGGTTACGGTTACTGCGGTGGATGCTGCGGGAAATACGGATACGAAGCGGATTTCCTTTATCATTGACCGGACAGCGCCCCAGCTTTCCATGACCGGTGTTCGGGAAGGGGATTACAGCAATGCGGCAGTTACAGTGAACTTTCAGGCGGTCGAGTCCTTCTTTGAAACCAATGAGGTAGTGATTGAAGTATTGCGCAGGCTGGACGGTTCTACTTATGAAAGTACGGTGAACTTTATGAATTCCGGAAGAATCTCCAATGCGAGCCGCACCTTTACCGAGGATGGGGATTATACCATTACGATGCGGGCAACGGATCGGGCGGGGAATGTTGGAGCAGTTCAGACGGTCAGCTTCACGGTGGATCGGACAGCGCCGACAGTCTCCTTGTCTGGTACTAAGGATTATTTTGTGACCGGAGAACCTGTCACCTTGAATTTCTCTGTGATCGAAGCATATTTTCAGACGAATCGAATTCAGATAACAGGTAATCGGAAGCTGGCGAACGGGCAGACGGTTGCATTGCAGTTTCCGGCTTGGAATAACAGCGGCCGAACCTCTTTGCTTAGTCAGAGCTTTTCAGAGGATGGATATTATACGATTGTCTTGTCCGCAGTTGACAAGGCAGGAAACGCAAGTGAACAGACCCTGCATTTTACCATAGACACGCAGGCGCCTGTGATTAAGGGCTTAGACAAATATGACGGTAAATATGTCACCGCCTTCCGGCTTGAGGAAACTTTAGAAGACTTGATCTCAGAGCTGACGATTCCTACGGTACGTCTTACTCTGAACGGAGAAGCATACAATGGAGAGGAGATCACCAAGGAAGGAAAATATACTCTGGCGATAGAGGTAACCGACGAAGTAGGGCTTCGTACAGTGAAAACGGTTGAATTTGTCGTAGATACGACCCCGCCAAGAGTGATTTTTGCCGGTGTAGAGAACCGCAAGGTATATACGGAGGTAGTCAATCTGAACCTGACGTTGGAAAACGAAGAAGATGAGATTACCGAGATTTTGATCAATGGGGAACCTTATACCCTGACAGAAGGGAACAGCTCGTATGACTTGACCTTCAATTCCTACGGGAAATATGAGGTGACTGTAACTACGATCGACCGCGCAGGAAATGAAGGAAGTCAAAGTATCACGTTTACCTATTCCGAATATCGCAATAACCTCTTTCTTTGGATTCTGATCGCCGCTTTGCTGGCAGCCGCAGCATTAACGGTAGTTATTGTGGTACGGGCGAAGAAGAAGTAGAGTACTGTTTTAACAGTCCGTAGATTGTCTCCTTTGCGGAGGCAAAGGTATCTGGCGGCAGTTTCTTTCCCAGTACGCCAGTGACTACCTGTTCGCAGGAAAAATACGGTGTATAGACAGCAAAACCCTGAAAATCGGATTCTGTCACCCCATAGGCTTCGCAGGCGGACAGTAATGCCGGATAAGCGAGGGGATGCTCCAGAATGCGGATAAAAGGGGTTTCTGAATGAAAAGAATAACAGGCGTCTCCCTGAATCCATACAGAGATAGCGGGCAGGAGCTGCCGGGAGGAAGTACCGATACGGAAGCGGTATTCTCCCGGTTCTACTGCCCATTTTTTATATGCCGGATCAAAGGCAGCCAGTGAAGACACTGGTAAATGGAACGTAAGATCCCGTGTTTCTCCCGGCTGCAAATTATGCTTCTGGAAGGCCTTTAGTTCTCGGACCGGCTTATCTAATACCAGTCCGGGTGCCTCTGCATATAGCTGAACCACCTCGCTTCCGCTATAGCGTCCGGTATTGGTGAGCCGACAGGTAAGACTTACGGTATCTTCCGAAGTCAGAGGCGGCAAGGAAACCGGTTCCGGTGTCGTCAGTTCAAAGGTAGTATAGCTTAGTCCGTATCCGAAGGGATAAAGTGGTTCCAGTTTTTTCTTATCGTAATAGCGATAACCGACGTACAGACCTTCTCCATAGTTTATGCTCCAGTCCGGCGAAGGCGGATTCAGATAAGCGGGCGTGTCCTCGATTCGTTTCGGGAAAGTGAGCGGCAGCTTACCGGAGGGATTGACCGCTCCCGTCAGCAGATCCTTTATGCCACGTCCTCCTTCCATACCGGGAAAGAACATACAAAGGATTGCGGCAATATCCGGTTCACAGAATCGTAAGTCCACCGGTCCGCATACGTTAAGCAGCAGAATCAGGGGAGTATGGGAGGCCTTGCTTTCCTGTATGCATTTTAAGATCGTTTCCTGCTGGGCTTGGGACAGGGTAAGTCCGGCCCGGTCTCTGCCTTCCTGCCCCGGAACATATACAGTGAGAACAGCGGCGTCAAAGGTATCCAGACAGCCTGCTGTTGGAGCGTCCATATACTGACAGTAATAGTCGGGATCTTTGGATAATTCCTCTAACAGGCTCGTAGTCTTATTGGTATAGACTCTGGCACTTCCGTCTCCGCAGTCGTGGAAACTGGCACTTTCCTTTCCGATTAGGGCGATGCGGCTGTATTTTGGAAGTGGAAGCAGGGAATCCTCGTTCTTTAGGAGGACAGTCCCTTCGGTTACGACCCGATATGCCGCTTCTCTTCGGAAGGAAGACGGGAAGACTTCTGTCTGACCGGCCTTTTCCGGAGAAAGCCCCGGAAAAAGTCCGGAAGCTTTTCCGGCAGGCGTTTCTGCGATCGCCATCAGCATATGGGAAACCGCCCGGTCAAGATCCGCTTCTGACAGGGTGTCTTGTTCCAGTGCCTCTGATACCCGGCTGTCCTTTGACGGGCCGGGCATTTCTACGTCGTTTCCTGCCTGAATGGCAGCAGGGGGATTGTAGACCGCTCCCCAGTCTGAGATAACAAGCCGGTCGCCAAAGCCCCATTCTTTTCTTAGTATTTCCTGAATCAGCCATGTATGTTCCGTACAGGCGGTTCCGTTTATCCGGTTATAAGCGGTCATAAGAGTTTTAACCTGCCCTTCTGTTACACAGGAAAAAAAGCCCGGCAGATACAATTCCCGAAGCACTCGTTCCGGGATATGTTCATCGACTCCCTGCCGGTAGGCTTCCAGATTATTGGCGGCAAAATGTTTGACATTTGCCAGAACACCGGATTCCTGAACGCCCTTTACCAGCTCTGGCGCTAAGGTGGAGATCAGGCAGGGATCTTCGGAATATCCCTCAAAGAGACGACCGTTTCTTGGGTCACGGTGAAGGTTGACATTGGGTGTGCCAAGCAGAATGTCTACATGGTAGTCCAGTGCTTCCTGTCCCAGCGCCTGTCCACAGTGATAGACAGTCTCCGGGTTCCATGTGGCGCCCAGAAGGATACCGGGCGGATAGCAGCCGGGCTGTTCCTGACTGCATCCCCGCTTTTCCAGAAGCTGGAGAAAGTCTTTGCGTATTTCCTGCTGCTCTTTAGAAAGGCTTTCCGGTTCGTTAAAATGGGTTAAGATTTCCCGGACGGTTCCGGTATTTAAGGGCATCCAGTCCCCCATCAGCTGTTCCCAGTTCATTCCCGTTCCACCGTCCAGATATTGGATACGGGGAATCCCTAAACGGTCGATGGGCTGGCTTCCAAAGGAACTGCCGCCTGCTAACAGCTTGATCTTTTCCTCTACGGTCATTGCTGCGATAAGCTTTTGAATGGTTTCCTGTAAAACTTCCATATTCCTTCTCCTTTATCAAGGTTTCGTTGTTATCTTTTTGTACTGTACCATATGCGAAAGAGAAAAACAATTCTTCGGTCGGAAGTATTTTTTTGGGCAGGAAATGAAAAAGGGAGAGTATGAAAAAGAGGGCATTTTATGGAGCATCGGAAAGAATTATAAGGAGAAAGGGGCCATTCTTTTGGTTCTATTTTCGGATAACCTTTGCATACCCTTTACTATATGAGGAAAGGCAGGTTTGAAGCATGACAAGATCCATGAAAATACTGGAGGTTATAAAATCCCTGATTGCGGCATATGTGTTTACCGGCATCGCACTGGCAGCACTGGCTTTTGCCATTTATCAGTGGGAACTGAGTGAAACGGTTGTAAATATTGTGATTATGGCGATTTATGTGATCGCTTCTTTTATTGGCGGCTTTGTGACCGGGAAACGGGTGAAGGAACGGAAGTTTTTCTGGGGGCTGTTGTTAGGGGGGCTTTATATCCTGATCATCTATGGGGTTTCTCTGATCATGAGTGCCAGTATGGATATGGTCTCTACAGCCGGGATTGCCGCCTGCCTGTTATGTCTGGGCGGCGGAATGCTGGGTGGAATGCTGAGCTAAGCCTATTGTAACGATTCCGCATGGCCAAACCGCTGCAAAATATCTCTGGCTTGCATGGGATAGAAAAGTATGCTATACTCATGAAAGTTAAGAATGGAAGGAGGAAATTCCATGAAGCACATAAAGACATTAACCAACAAAACCTTGAAGAGTACAATGGAAAAGGGCGGCTGCGGCGAGTGCCAGACTTCCTGCCAGTCTGCTTGTAAGACTTCCTGTACGGTTGGGAATCAGACCTGTGAGAATAAAAGATAATCCATTTTAGATGAAGCATGAGCAGAAGAGAGGACTGCATTTCGCTGTCCTCTTTTTGTGGTTTGCATGGCAGGGAACGGAAGTACATAGTTAGGAGCAGGAAAGTGATACACCAATTTAAGAATAATGGGTATAATATAGTCATGGATGTTTGCAGCGGGGCGGTTCATGTAGTTGATGACCTAACCTATGATGTGATAGCATTCTATGAAGAAAATAATCAAAAGAAATCGGAAACAACGATCGAAGCCTTGTTGGACAGGTTTCCGGCTTATTCCCGGCGGGAGCTGGAGGAAGCACTGGCGGAGGTGGAGGAACGAAAAGCACAGGGCGAGCTGTTTGCTCCGGATGAATACGAGGATGTTGTCTGGGAGTTCAAGAAGCGGAAAACGGTAGTAAAAGCGTTATGTCTGCATATCGCCCATGACTGTAATCTGGGCTGCCGGTACTGTTTTGCCGGCGAAGGGGAATATCATGGAGACCGTTCCATGATGAGTTATGAGGTTGGAAAACAGGCGTTGGATTTTCTGGTGGAACATTCCGGGAATCGGAGAAATCTGGAGGTGGATTTCTTTGGAGGGGAACCCACCATGAATTTTGATGTGGTAAAAAAACTGGTGGAATATGGCAGGAGTCTGGAAGAACCGCACCAGAAAAAATTCCGGTTTACCCTGACAACCAACGGACTGCTGTTAGACGATGCGATCATGGAATTTGCAAACCGTGAGATGGCGAATGTGGTGCTTAGCATTGACGGAAGAAAAGAGGTCAATGATTATATGCGTCCGGCAAAAAACGGGAAAAGCACCTACGACCTGATCGTTCCGAAATTTCAAAAATTTGCCCGGTTGCGAAATCAGACCAATTATTATGTCCGGGGAACCTTTACCCGTCATAATCTGGATTTTTCCAAAGACGTTCTCCATTTGGCGGATCTTGGATTCCGGCAGATTTCCGTAGAGCCTGTGGTAGCACAACCAGACGAGCCATATGCGATCCGGGAAGAAGATCTGCCCCAGTTAATGGAAGAATATGATAAACTGGCAAAGGAAATGCTGAAACGGGAACAGGAAGGAAGAGGATTCCAATTCTTCCATTTCATGATTGATTTAACACAGGGGCCATGTGTGATGAAGCGTCTGTCCGGCTGCGGTTCCGGTACGGAGTATCTGGCGGTGACGCCTTGGGGGGATTTGTATCCCTGTCATCAGTTTGTCGGACAGGAGGAGTTCCGGCTGGGTTCGGTTTTTGATGGGATACAGGCAGAGGAGCTTCGGGATGAGTTTAAACTTTGTAACGTGTATGCAAAGGAGAAGTGCAGAAGCTGCTTTGCGAGATTTTATTGCAGCGGAGGCTGTGCGGCGAATTCTTATCATTTTCATGGCAGTATTTTAGATGCCTATGACATTGGCTGTGAATTACAGAAAAAGAGAATCGAATGTGCGATTATGATAAAGGCTGCGTTGGCAGACCAAGAAGAAAAGGAGAATGAAAGAGCATGAAGAATCAAAAGGCAAAAAGTGTGCTGATAATTCTGGTATTCCTGCTGTTGACCGCAGGCTGTGTATATGTTGACGTTTTTGGACTGATGGGTTCCGGCAAAGCGGAAGATATAAATCTGGGTCTGGATCTGGCAGGCGGTGTCAGCATTACCTATGAAGTGGTAGCGGAGAATCCGACGAAGGAAGATATGGACGATACCATTTATCGGCTTCAGCGGCGTGTGGATACCTACAATACGGAAGGACATGTTTACCGGCAGGGGGATGATCGGATCGGAATCGAGATTCCTGGTGTGACGAATGCCAATGAGATATTGGAAGAGCTGGGAAAACCGGGTGCATTGGAATTTTTGGATCCGGAAAACTATGCGTTATTCCAGGCAGGCGAGGAATATGAAACCGTACTGACCGGTGCGGACATTACTCTTTCGCAGGCGGCGATTGATACCAGTGGTACGACGAATGATTATGTAGTTCAGCTGGAAATGACAAGCGAGGGAGCCAAGCGGTTTGCAGACGCTACCGCTTCCCATATCGGAGAATCCATTTATATCATATATAACGGTGAGGTAGTCAGTTATCCCACCGTCCAGACAGCCATTACAGACGGAGCCTGTGTTATTAACAACATGGGTGATTATGAAACTGCGAACAATCTGGCGTCTACGATCCGGATCGGCGCCTTGCCTTTGGAACTGCGGGAACTGCAGTCGAATGTTGTAGGTGCACAGCTGGGTGAGGATGCGATTGAAACCTCCTTGCTTGCCGGTTTGATCGGTTTGATTATCGTAGCCTTGATCATGCTGGTCGTATACCGGTTCCCCGGTCTGGTATCCGTTATGGCGCTGATCGCCTATATTGTTTTAATGCTGTTATGCCTGAACCTGTTTGATGTTACGCTTACCTTACCGGGTATTGCAGGTATCATTCTCTCTATTGGTATGGCAGTCGATGCCAATGTCATTATCTTTACCCGTATCAAGGAAGAGATTACAGCGGGCAAATCCGTTCGGCTGGCTGTAAAGGGTGGTTTCCAGAAGGCGATGTCAGCAATCTTAGACGGTAACATTACAACCCTGATTGCGGCGGCAGTGTTATGGTTCATGGCGTCCGGTTCCGTGCGGGGCTTTGCACAGACACTGGCATTGGGTATTATTTTATCTATGTTTACTGCCCTTGTTATCACAAGATTATTATTAAATGCGTTTGTGGAGCTGGGAGCAACGGATCCAAAGCTGTATGGCAGGATCAAGGAGCGGAAGAGCCATGATTATGTAAAGAACAGTAAGGTATGCTTTATTATCTCTGCTGTGATTATCCTTACAGGTATTGTATTCCTGCCGATCAATAAAACGAACGATAATATCGGACACATTTTGAATTTCAGTATGGAATTCATGGGCGGTACTTCGATGACGGTGGAATTTGACCAGTCATATACCTTAGCGGAGGCGGAAGATACGATCCTGCCGGTTCTTTCAGACGCCCTCGGTATCTCGGATGGAGAGATCCAGTTACAGATCGTACAGGATTCAAATTCCATTATCATCAAGACGCCTCAGTTGTCACTGGAACAGCGGCAGGCAGGTGAATCTGCTTTACGGGATCATTTTACGGTGCTTGACTTCTCAATGGAGAATATCAGTTCAACCGTTAGCAGTGAAATGCAGAGAGACGCTATCATTTCCGTAATTATTGCGACGATCCTGATGCTTATTTATATTGCATTCCGGTTCCGGGATGTCCGGTTTGGTGCCAGTGCTGTGCTGGCCCTGCTCCATGACGTACTGGTGGTATTTACCTTATATGCAGTGGCACATTTATCCGTAGGAAATACATTTATTGCCTGTATGCTGACGATCGTGGGTTACTCTATCAATGCTACCATTATTATCTTCGACCGTATCCGTGAGAATCTCCGGGTAATGAGCGAGAAAAAGGATGGCCTGAAGGCGATTGTAAATACCAGTATTTCTCAGACCTTTACCAGAAGCATCTATACGAACCTGACTACCTTTGTCATGGTATTGATTCTGTATATCCTAGGGGTATCCTCCATTAAGGAATTTGCCTTGGCGTTGATGGTGGGCGTCTTAGGCGGAACCTATTCGTCTATCTGTATAACCGGTCCGCTTTGGTATTATATGCGGAAAAAGACGAAGTCGGAAAAACTACAACAAGCGGAAAAGACCACTACAAATTAAGAGAAAAAACGAGGCTGTTCGGAGGAAAGATTCTGAACAGCCTTCCTATTGCAGATTACGGAAACGATAAAAGGGAAAACGATGGAAAAAAAGTGGATTTTACGGAATAAGAAGGCAGACTTCTATGGTCTGGCAGAAAAATTTCATATCGATCCGGTTATTGCCAGAGTGATTCGGAATCGTGAAATCGTTACCGAAGAGGACTTTGAACGATATTTAAACGGAAGGTTCGAGCTGTACGATCCCCATCAGATGAAGGACATGGATAAGGGGGCAAATTTGATCAAGACTGCAATTCAGGAGCAGAAAAAGATCCGGATCATATCGGATTATGATGTAGATGGAATCATGTCCAATTATATTTTATATAAGGCGCTGACACGCTGTAAGGCAAAGGTGGATTACCGGATTCCGGACCGACTTGTTGACGGTTACGGTATGAATGAGAATATGGTACGGGAGGCATATAACGACGGGGTACAGGTATTGCTGACCTGTGATAATGGTATTTCTGCATTACTGCCTATAGCATATGCCAAGAATCTGGGCATGACCGTAGTGGTAACGGATCATCATGATATTCCCTTTGAATATGACGAAACAGGGAAAAAGGAATATACGCCTTCTGTAGCGGATGCGGTCATTGATCCGAAGCAGGAGGATTGCAGCTACCCGTTTCCCCAGCTATGCGGCGCAGGAGTTGCATGGAAATTCGTTCAGGTATTGTATTCTCTTTTTGACATTGACGAAGGGGAGACGGAAGAATTCCTGGAGTTTGTAGCTATGGCTACGGTATGTGATGTTATGGAGCTGCGTGATGAGAATCGGATACTGGTCAAGCGGGGGCTGGAGGAATTAAACCGGACCGGGAATCTGGGGATGCGGGCTTTACTGCGGGTTAATGAGTTGGGGAATAAAAAGATCGAGGCGTATCATCTGGGTTTTGTGCTGGGACCCTGTCTGAATTCTACAGGACGGCTGGAAAACGCAAAGCTGGCTTTGGACCTTTTGTTAGAGAAGGATTATGATAGGGCGTTGAAGCGTGGAGAGCAGTTAAAAGCGTTAAATGAGGAACGTAAGGAAATGACCTGGTGTGCAGGCTGCCATTGAACAGGTGGAAACCACCACGCTGATGGAAGACCGTGTGTTAGTGATCTATCTTCCGAATACCCATGAAAGTCTGGCAGGAATCATAGCCGGACGGGTACGGGAGCATTTTTACCGCCCTACTCTGGTGGTGACGGATTCGGAAGAAGGGCTTCTGAAGGGATCCGCACGTTCCATTGAAGGATATAATATGTATGAGGCATTAACGGAATGCCGGGAACTGTTGGTAAAGTATGGGGGACATCCCATGGCAGCAGGTTTTTCCATACAGGCAAAGGATCTGGAATATTTCCGGCATAAGCTGAATCTGCTTTGCGAGCTGACGGATGAGGAATTGACCCCCAAGCTCTATATTGATGTGCCGATGCCTATTGATTATATCCGTCTTGACCTGATCGAACAGCTTAAGCTGCTGGAACCGTTTGGAAATGGAAATGAAAAGCCATTATTTGCCCAGAAGAAGCTAAGCGTCCGCTGGGCGAAGGCAGTAGGACGAACCGGCAATGTCTTAAAGCTGGAGTTTGAAAGTGAAACCGGAGCCAAAATGGAAGGGGTCTATTTCGATGCGGAAGAATTCATGGCAAACGTAAAGGCGTGGTTTGGAGAGGCGGAACTGGATCAGATGATGAAGGGTTGGTTGAATAACGTAGTATTGGATGTGGCGTATTATCCTGTGATCAATGACTTTAACGGGGTTCGTGATATGCAGATCGTAGTAAAGAGTTATTTACCGCATACCCTTGATTTTTCATAGGAATCATCATATACTGATACAGACGAAAACAGGCGGAGCTTAGGAAAGCGTGGTGGCGGATCCCATGGAAAAAAAAGAAGAAAAAAACGAAACGAGTGAAATTGAATCACAGGAAAAGTTTACGGGCTTGTTTGACCTGCATACCAGTCTGGCAGGCGGAACGACAGTTGGGAAAAAGAAAGAGCAATCCCTTAGTACGCCTTCTGATTTCACGCCTCCGGAAGAACTGTTTCATGATCTGATCCAGCATATTCTGAAATATCATCCCTCTACCGATACTTCTATGATCGAAAAGGCTTATCGGGTCGCAGAGGAAGCCCATAAGGATCAGAAACGGAAGTCGGGAGAACCGTATATCATTCATCCCCTTTGTGTCGGAATCATTTTGGCGGAGCTGGAGATGGATAAGGAAACCATTGTGGCAGGGATCCTTCATGACGTAGTAGAGGATACGGTCATGACAACCGACGAGATTGCACGGGAGTTTTCACCGGAGATCGCTTTGCTGGTAGATGGCGTTACCAAGTTGACGAAACTGAATTTCTCCCAGGATAAGATCGAGCTGCAGGCGGAAAACCTTCGGAAAATGTTCCTTGCCATGGCGAAGGACATTCGGGTCATTATTATCAAGCTTGCGGATCGTCTCCATAATCTGCGGACGATGCAGTACCAGTCGCCGCAAAAGCAGATAGAAAAAAGCCGGGAAACGATGGATATTTATGCGCCCATTGCCCACCGTCTGGGTATTTCCAAGATAAAGGTGGAGTTGGACGACCTTTCTTTGAAATACCTAATGCCGGAGGTATATGAGGATTTAAATCGTCAGATCAACGAACGCATCACCGAACGGGAAGCCTTTATCAACGGGATCGTTCAGGATGTAAAGCGGCATATTGATAATGCAAAGATTCCGGCGGAGATTGATGGCAGGGTCAAGCACTTCTTTAGTATCTATAAAAAAATGGTAAATCAGCATAAAACCTTAGACCAGATCTATGATATTTTTGCAGTTCGGATCAAGGTAGAAACGGTAAAGGACTGCTATGCGGCGCTGGGTGTGATCCATGAGATGTATACGCCTATTCCCGGACGGTTTAAGGATTATATCGCCATGCCCAAGTCGAATATGTATCAGTCCCTCCATACCACCCTGATCGGGCCTTCCGGCCAGCCCTTCGAGATACAGATACGTACCTTTGATATGCATCGGACAGCGGAATACGGTATCGCAGCCCATTGGAAATATAAGGAAAATATGCAGGGCGGCACCGGAGAAGAACGGGAAGAAGCTAAACTGGCATGGCTGCGTCAGATTCTGGAATGGCAGCGGGATACGGACGACAATAAAGAATTCATGAGCGCCATTAAAACGGACTTGGATCTGTTCGCCGAGCAGGTCTATTGCTTTACACCTGCAGGCGACGTCAAATCCCTCCCTGCCGGATCAACGCCCATTGACTTTGCATACAGCATTCATACTGCGGTGGGGAACCGATTGGTCGGGGCCAGGGTAAACGGCAGACAGGTCACGATCGACTACAAGCTGCAAAATGGTGACCGGGTCGAGATCATAACCTCCCAGCACGCAAAGGGACCCAGTCGGGATTGGTTAAATATCGTAAAAAGCACACAGGCCAAAACCAAGATCAATCAGTGGTTCCGGCAGGAATATAAGGAAGACAATATTACAAGAGGCAAGGAATTATTAAATGCCTATTGCAAAACAAAGGGTATCCAGCTTAGTGATTATACGAAGCCGGAATATATTGCAAAGGTAACGGAAAAGTATAATTTTCGAGATTGGGAGTCAGTCTGCGCCGCTATCGGACATGGGGGCTTAAAGGAAGGACAGGTCATGAACCGTTTGGTAGAGGAATATGAACGGGATCATTGCCATGCGATCAGTGATGAGGAACTGTTATCCCAGATGTCTCAGGGAAATGAGGAGACGCTGCCAAGACCGAACCATAACAGGGGCGGGATCATCGTAAAGGGAGTTGATGATGTAGCGGTGCATTTCTCAAAGTGCTGCAGCCCGGTTCCGGGAGATAAGATCGTGGGGTACGTCACCCGTGGCAGAGGAGTTTCCATTCATCGGCAGGACTGCGTGAATGTTCTTGGTATGACAGAGGAAGAAAAGGAACGTCTGATTGAAGCACAGTGGCAGAAGCAGAGCGAGGATGGCGATAACCTGTATGTGACAGAGATCAAGATCTATGCCATTGACCGGCGGAATATTGTATTTGACATTACAAAGGTATTTACGGAGATGTTGATCAATGTGACCAGCATGACCCTCCGCACCAACCGTCAGGGAAAAGCTACTATAAATGTAGCGTTTGAGATCCGCAGTGTTGAGCAGATGAACAAGGTGATTTCCAAGATTCGGAATATAGAAGATATTATTGATATTGAACGGACGATGGGATAAGAAAAGGATATAGGAATCAGAAGGGAGAGAACTATTTATGGAGCCGATCATTGTGATCACCAACCAGCTTGGGGATTTCATGACAAATTGTTATACGCTGTATCATCAGGAGACCAGAGAGGCGGTTATCATAGATCCTGCAAGTAACGGGGCCTTTTTGCATAAGCAGCTGACCGACCAGCGGCTGACGTGTGTAGGAATCCTGCTGACCCACGGACATATGGATCATATCGCCGGTATTCCGGAGCTGCAGGACAAGCTGGGACAGCCTGTGCCGGTATATGCAGCGGAAGCGGAAAAAGGAATCTTAGAAGATCCTATGCAAAACCTTTCTACGATGCTTGCCGGAAAGCCGGCTGTTCTGACGCCGGATATTCTGCTGAAGGACGGGCAGGAGCTGAAACTATTGGGAACTACGATGCATTGTATTTTGGTGCCGGGACATACGCAGGGCGGTATGTGCTATTATCTGCCGGAGAATCATATTCTGATTTCCGGGGATACCTTGTTTTCCGGAAGCATCGGCAGGTCCGATTTTCCTACGGGAGATGGCAGACTGCTGGTACAGTCGATTCAGGACAAGCTGCTTTCTCTGCCGGAAGAAACTACGGTGTATCCGGGACATAATCAAAAGACCACCATCGGACGGGAAAAGAAATACAACCCGTTTTTCGGAGAGTTTTAGAAGAACGGGAGTGATTGGTTACGATATATCTGAAACAAAACGTTCCGGATTATGATAACGATTTTCGCACCATGCTGCAGGCATTTCTGCCGGGAGAGCGAATCGTGATCACGGAAGAAAATACCCGGCTGACCTTTCAGGCAGAGCTTGAACCGGAGCAGGTGACGGTAAGCTTATGGGAAAATGGAAAGGAGCTGGATCGTGAGCGGGTACTCTGCCGGTATCCGGATAAGAAAACCGCCAGAAATCCCATTAAAGGAGCGGCGTATCATCTTTTAAGCCGTTATTGTGGCAGGACGCTGCCTTGGGGAGGTATGACCGGCGTAAGACCTACAAAGTTTGCAACTGCAAGGCTGGAAGAAGGGTGGACCGATGAAGCGGTTATCCGGGAATACGAGGAGGTTTATTTCACGACCCGTCAAAAGGGAGAGATTTGCTGTCGGGTGGCTAAACGGGAACAGGAACTGCTGGCAGGGTTTCATTTTCCGGAGGAATACTGCCTGTATGTAGGGATTCCCTTTTGTCCGTCTCGGTGTCTGTATTGTTCTTTTCCTTCGTATCCGGCAGCAAGATATGGGAATCGGATCGAAGAATACTTAAATGCTTTGTCGCAGGAAATGGAATATGTAGCATCCGCCTATCGAAACAAGCGGCTGGTATCTGTATATATCGGCGGCGGCACTCCCACTGCGTTAAGTGCAGACCAGTTAGGCCGTCTGATCGACCGGATCTATCAGGTCTTTGATACCCGGCATCTGATGGAATTCACGGTAGAGGCAGGCCGCCCGGATAGTCTGACACAGGAAAAATTCCGGGTGTTAAAGGAGCGTCCGGTCACCCGGATCAGCATTAACCCCCAGACCATGAATGATAAGACCTTAGAGTTCATCGGGCGTGCGCATACTGCGCAGATGGCGGCAGATGCTTATGAGCAGGCACGTGCTTGGGGACTGGATAATATCAATATGGATATTATTGCAGGACTGCCGGGAGAAGGAACCGAAGAACTGCGATATACGCTGGAACGGATACAGGAGCTTAATCCGGATAGTCTGACGGTTCACTCCCTTGCTATAAAACGGGCGGCGGATTTAAATATCCGCATGAAGCAGTACCGGGACAGCATAAAGGGAAGTACCGATGAGATGCTGACACTGGCAGGGCAGTGTGCGGAAGGTATGGGAATGCAGCCCTATTATCTTTACCGGCAAAAAAACATACCCGGCAATCTGGAAAACGTAGGATATGCCAGACCGGGAAAGGAATGCCTGTATAATGTCTTGATTATGGAAGAAAAAATGGATATTATAGCCATAGGGGCGGGAGCGGCAACCAAGCTGGTCTTTCCGGATGAGAACCGTATCGAGCGGATCGAAAATGTGAAAAACGTAGAGGTATATATTTCCCGAATAGAAGAGATGCTGGAACGAAAAGCAGCCGGTTTTCGGAAAAAGGAAGCAAAGGGAGAACTGTAGACCGAAGACAACAAAAGGATAAGGGATACGGAAACATGATAAAGGAAAAAGCAGGAAACGATGAAAGAGATATTTTTGTTGGAGAAACGGTAAATGTTTATCTGAGTGAGGATTTTGACGCCGGACTTCAGCATGCGGTGTATGTAAGTAATCTTGCTTATAAACTGGCAAGAGAACTGGGGCTTCCAAAGGAGGATTTGCAAGAGATTGCACTGGCGGGAATGCTGCATGACATCGGAAAGCTAAAAATCAGTCGGTATATCTATGGACGAAAAGAAGATACCATGCAGATTGAAGAAACCCGTTATATCCGGAGACATGCTAAGCTGGGAGAACAGATCCTTCGGAAACAGGGTATGCCGGATTCTATCTGCGATATGGTGCTGTATCATCATGAGAACTACGATGGCTCCGGGTATCCCTTTAACCTGAAGGGGGAAGAGATTCCCTTAGGGGCAAGAATCCTGCGGGTCTGTGATGTGTTTGCGGCACTCATTTCCGATCGGCCATACCGTAAGGCGTTCGATGGGGAAACCGCACTGCTTCTGTTGATTGATGAGATAAAAAACTTTGATATGCGGGTATTTTTAGCATTTCAAAGCGTAATACATAGTGAAAATATATTAGAGGGAAGAGACATTCCCGAACATCACGGTAAATGATAGGAATTCGGAGGAGAATAAAATGGCAATGAAAAAGAAGCCGGTTACCGGTATGAAAGATATTCTGCCAAGAGAAATGGAAATCCGGGATTATGTGATCGGATTGATTAAGGATACCTATAAAGCGTTCGGTTTTACTTCAGTGGAAACCCCCTGCATGGAGCATATCGAGAATCTGAGCAGTAATCAGGGGGGAGAAAATGAAAAGCTGATCTTTAAGATCCTGAAACGAGGCGAGAAATTAAAGCTGGATGAAGCGGAATGTGAAGCGGATCTGGTAGACGGTGGTCTTCGGTATGACCTGACGCTGCCGCTGTCTCGGTATTATGCCAATAATGCTAACAATCTGCCAAGTCCTTTTAAAGCATTACAGATGGGTAATGTATGGCGGGCGGACAGACCTCAGCGGGGGCGGTACCGCCAGTTTATGCAGTGTGATATTGACATTCTGGGAGAACCCTCCTATCTGGCGGAGATCGAATTGATTCAAGCCACGACTACCTTGTTGGGCAGGCTGGATTTTAAAGATTTTACGATTCGGATCAATGACAGACGGATCTTAAAGGCAATGACCGCATACAGCGGTTTTACACCAAAGGAGTATGATACGGTTTTTATCATTCTGGATAAGATGGACAAGATCGGCTTAGAGGGTGTGGAAAGAGAGCTTTTAGAAGCCGGTTATCCGAAGGAAACCGTTGAGAAATATCTGGCGTTATTCCGTATGGTGACAAAGGACACGGAAGGCATCATGCGGTTAAAGGAGGAGCTTGCCGGATTTTTGGAACCAAAGGTGGCGGAAGATCTTTGTATGATCATCAACAGTGTGGAACAGGTAAAAGAAGCGGAATTTAAAATGTGCTTTGATCCGACGCTGGTACGGGGAATGTCCTACTATACTGGCCCTATATTCGAGATAGCGATGGATGAATATGGCGGCTCGGTAGGCGGCGGTGGGCGGTATGATGAAATGGTAGGAAAATTCACCGGACAGGACACCAGTGCCTGTGGATTTTCCATTGGATTTGAACGGATCATTCTGCTGCTGCTGGAACGGGAATACCAGATTCCTTCCAGAGGAACAAAGAAAGCATATTTGATCGAAAAGGGGATGACCGATAGCCGGCTGATGGAAATATTCCAAAAGGCAAAGCAGGAACGGGCAGAAGGAAAACAGATCAATCTGGTTATGATGAAGAAAAACAAAAAATTCCAAAAGGAACAGATGCAGGCGGAAGGGTATGTGGAATTTCAGGAATTCTTTCGGGATCATCAATAGGGGACAGGAGGAACGAGAATGGCAGAATCTATGCAGGGCTTGAAACGGAGCCATAGATGTGCAGAATTAAGCAGGAAAAATTTAGGTGAACAGGTTACGGTCATGGGCTGGGTGCAGAAAACAAGGAATACCGGCGGCCTGATCTTTGTTGATCTGCGTGACCGGAGCGGTCTGTTACAGATTACGTTTAACAGTGAAAGGCTTTCAGAAGAACTGTTTCATAAGGCATATCGGCTGCGAAGCGAATTTGTGATCGCAGTTACCGGTACGGTAGTGGAACGGGAAGGCGGAGTGAACAAGAATCTTACTACCGGTGAGATTGAGATTGCAGCAAAGCAGCTGCGGGTATTGGCCGAGGCGGATACCCCTCCTTTTCCGATTGAAGAGAACAGCAAGACGAAAGAAGAACTTCGTTTAAAATATCGGTATCTGGATCTGCGGAGGCCGGATCTACAGGCCAATCTTATGCTGCGAAGCAAGGTTTGTATGCTGACCCGAACATTTCTGGCGGAAGAAGGATTTTTGGAAATTGAAACTCCCATGCTTACCAAATCCACACCGGAGGGAGCCAGGGATTATCTGGTGCCAAGCCGGGTGCATCCGGGCAGTTTTTATGCATTACCCCAGTCGCCCCAGCTGTTTAAGCAGCTGTTGATGTGTTCCGGATATGACCGTTATTTTCAGATCGCACGGTGCTTCCGGGATGAGGATCTGCGGGCTGACCGTCAGCCGGAATTTACCCAGATCGACATGGAGCTTTCCTTTGTTGATGTGGATGATGTCATAGATGTCAATGAACGTTTGCTTGCAAAGCTGTTTCGGGAGGCAGTGGGGGTTGACGTGCAGCTGCCTATTAAACGTATGACATGGCAGGAGGCTATGGATCGGTTTGGTTCCGATAAGCCGGATCTGCGGTTTGGCATGGAACTTCATGATGTAACGGAGCTGGTAAAAGACTGTGAATTTACGGTATTTCGCAGTGCTGTTGCGGACGGAGGAAGCGTGCGGGGAATCAATGCGAAGGGGCAGGGCGGAATGCCGAGAAAAAAGATCGACGCATTGGTGGAATTTGCAAAAGGGTACGGAGCAAAAGGACTGGCATATCTTGCGATCAATGAGGACGGGACTTATAAATCCTCCTTTGCCAAGTTCATGAAGGACGAGGAAATGAACGCCTTAGTCCATGCACTGGAAGGCGAGCCGGGAGATTTACTCTTATTTGCGGCGGATAAAAAGAAGCTGGTTTATGATGTCCTGGGGGCGCTCCGGTTAGAGCTTGCTTCCCAGATGGGGCTGTTGGATAAAGATAAATACTGCTTTGTCTGGATCACGGAATTTCCTTTGCTGGAGTGGAGCGAGGAACAGGGACGTTATACAGCTATGCATCATCCGTTTACCATGCCGATGGAGGAGGATCTGCCCTATCTGGAAACAGAGCCGGGACGGGTTCGGGCGAAAGCATATGATATTGTCTTAAATGGTACGGAATTAGGCGGCGGTTCTGTTCGTATTCATCAGAATGATATACAGGAACGGATGTTTGAAGCATTGGGCTTTACAAAAGAAGCGGCTCATGAGCAGTTTGGGTTCTTGCTGGAGGCCTTTCGATATGGTGTACCGCCTCATGCCGGGCTGGCATACGGACTGGATCGGCTGGTTATGCTGATGGCAAAGGAGGATTCGATTCGGGATGTGATTGCCTTTCCGAAGGTAAAGGATGCTTCCTGTCTGATGTCGGAGGCGCCGAACGTAGTGGATCAAAAACAGTTAGAGGAACTGGGAATCGAAGTCGTCAAAAAAGAAGGGGAATAGTACAAAAATGGGAGTTATTGGTAATGTATGGGGAGAAAATGAAACAGGGAGTAACACATAACACAACACATAGAAAGAAAATTTGGTATGGATTCGTTTGTCTGGCGCTTTGCATCGCCCTGACCGGCTGTACGGATAAGGCAGAGGAGGTAGATCTCGGTCCTTCCACCGATGCGGCCTTTGAAACTGCAACGGAAGCGGTATCCGAGTCCACAAACGAAGCGGTAATGCCTAGAAATGAAGCTGTACGCAGGATTGCCGAGACGTTACCGGAGGCAGGGAAGCCGGTAGAAGCTCCGGGAGACCGTACCCATTTTTCCTTTACGGAAGATGGTAAAACCTATGAATTTACGGAAACAGAAACCCTATGGCTGTATAATCAGTCTGTGATCGGCGGCAGCTATGACACACAATTCCTATTAGATGTAAAAGGGAAAAAGGTGATACTTGCAAATCCCTCTGCCGAAGAACAGGAAAACCTTCATCTGGAGGATTGGACCTTAGTTTATGAAGATGATAAGGTGGAGATTTTCCGGGAAGAAGAAAAAGAAGAGGCGGAAGAAGATGAAAAGCTGCTGCTCACGGTTTATGATATGCTCTATGAGGTGACATACTGGCCGGAGCTGGTAAACAAGGGTACGATCACCCTGCCCCGGCTTTATGAGGCTCTGGCACAGATGGGTACTTCTATTGTTCCGGTAACGGAGCCTACTGTTTCGGATCTGATTACCGCTATGAGTGCGAATCCGGTCTTTGAACAGTACCGAATGGCATTTCGGGAAGGCGTTTCCTATTCCGGATTCATTTTCTGTTCCCCGAAAAGCAATGAGGCGGATCATGAAAATATCAGTATTTTTATGTCGATTCGGATACCGGTGTGGGAAGAATATGCAACGGTTCAGATCGAACCGATTCCGGATTTTAAGGATCGGTTAGAGGAAACCGGAGAAACCTTTGACGGGCATCCGATCCTGGTGGATTATACAGGGGAATTGAAATATTTTGTGTTAGGAGATACCGGAACCTGTATTACCGTAGACGGGATGCCCGGAGAAAACGGACAAAACAGAGAAAATTATTCTGCCAGAGAGGCGGCTTATATTCTTAACATGACTTTTGAATAATCTATAACGTGATAGCATAGGTGCTGGCATAAGTATCTGCCAGTGCCTTTTTTGTATTGTATTCTTCCGTCAGACAGAATTCCTTCGACCATGTCATATAGTAAGCCCAGGGAATCCTGCTTTGCTCCAGCAGCTTCATATCCGGCAGAACGCCTACTTCCGCCAGAGCGGCTACCTTTTTAGAAGTCGTATTGGCGATTAGTTCTTCATATTCTGCCCGGTAATCGGTTACAGCATGTGCCGGAGCATAAATATCCCTTGAGATAACATCTACATAATCGTCACCGGGGTATCCTTCTTTCAAAGGACAGTTCCAGACCCAGAGCAGATGATCCAGATGCTTTTCCGATACATAATAATCAAACATCAGACGATATAATTCCCGGCTGACTTTCGGACCCTTAGAACCCCACCAGAACCAGTCCCCTTCGGATTCGTGAAAGGGCCGCCATAAGACCGGAATGGAAGCTTCCTGAAAGCGGTTCAGTTCTTTTGCGATCACGTCCATATCCCGAAAAAAGGCGTCACGTTCTTTTGTCCCTTCTGATAAGATGCGAGTCGGGTCAAAGTCTGTATGTCTGGTATAAAAGCTCTTATCCCGGCCTCCGATGGGAGAAAACCAGTGAAAGCAAAGGGCGACGATACCGTTGGTTTCCTTTGCCCATTGGAGGGCAGTGTCTACCGTATGTCGGTTTTCTTCGACTTCTGTCAGGCACTCCGGCGAGGCATCTGCGTAATTGATATTGGGAGAATAGGAAAGAAGCTCAAAGCCTTGCAGTTTTGGATAGCTTCCGGTTATGTCATGGATATAGGTGCGTTCCTCCATAGGAACCGTTTGGGTATGCTGTCCGGTAATGATTCCGTTACCGGCTGTTTGGTACAGGTAATCCAAAAGGGAACAAGCTTCTTTGGTAGCGTTTAAATTAACTGGTTTCATTATCAGAACCTCCTTTTCATGATTTCTAAACACATTCTTCCGTTATGATAAGGGCATTTCCATGGTTCTACGATGGGAAGATGACGGTCGGGAACGCCATTCTTATCTACCTCGGAATACCATTCGGAATTCGGTCGGGGATCGATAAAATACGTTTCGATGTATTGCCAGATTTCTTCGGCGGCATTGAAGTAACGGGCATCTCCGGTTTTTTGGTAGGCATTTACAAAGCCGATGATGGCTTCGCACTGCACCCACCAGATACGGGTAGTCAGGACGACGCCGTTTTCTGCTTCTGCCATGACAGAGTGATTTTCATAAGCAGTGTTTAAGATCGTATCCGCCAGATCCCGAAGCATGGGCGAGATGGTCTTGGTAAGCGTTGGATCGTCTAATACCTCCAATGTCCGGTCGATCAGCCATGAAGCCTCAATATCATGTCCATAGGAATGCAGGTCAATGATGGATTTCATATCTGCATCAAAGAATACCTCCAGCCGGTGGCGTTTGGGGCTATATACATGCTGATAGAATTCCTCTACCGTCCAGATCAGGCGTTCTCTTACATTTTCATCGTTTCCCACACGGTAAAGCTCCGTATAGGCTTCACAGATATGAAGAAGGGTATTCATCGTCTTATCTGCGATTACGTTATTTTCGGAAAGCTTATCGTTTTCCGCCGGCTTAAACGTTCTGGTATAGGCTTCTCCATAGCCTTCTCCCAGCCGGCACTTTGTTTCTATGACATGAAACAGTTCCATAGCATAATCCAGTGCCTCTTGATTTTTGGTAGCGGCAAAATAGGAGGATAGTGCATAAATGGCAAATGCCTGATTATAAGTATGCTTTGTTGTATCCTCCGGCTTTCCGTCATAGGTCATGGACCAATAGATACCGCCGTCGACCGGATCCAGACAGTAGGTTTTTAAAAAGGTATAGGCATGGTCGGCGTAGGTTAAAAGTGCGGGATCCTTCGTCTGTAAATATACATTGGAAAAAAACCAAAGGATCCGGCTATTTAAGATGCAGCCCTTGACGGCAGTCGGCTCCAGATGCAGATCAAAATCCAAAAGTCCGTAATAGCCGCCATGTTTTGTATCCATCATGGATTTCCAAAAGGGAAGGATACAGTCATTTAAGTTTTTTTCTACTTGTTCTTTTAACATACACTTGCCTCCAATCTGTTTGCTTCGTACCTTTTAGCTATGAATCAATTATAAAACAGAAGCAGGCAGCCGGCTAGAACAGATAGGGCAAAAAATAGAACAAATCTCCAATGAGGAATTGAGTAAACGATAAATGTATGATACACTTCTTTTAAGCTTGAATTTGGAGGAACTATGAATTTATTTGAATACATTGACGTTATGAATACGCCCTATCAAATCTATAAGGAAGAAGTAAAAGATGCCGGATTTCTGGTAAAAGGGCATTGGCATTATTTTATTGAGATTTTGCTGCTTACCCAGGGAAAAATATCCGTTGACTGCGGAAACTATCAGTATCTGCTTGCAGAAGGGGAGGTTATCGTACTGCCGCCGAAGCTGCTGCACCGCATTCATGCGGCTGGTGAATTTCCCTCTCGGTATGTGGTAGTGAAATTTGATATGAATACCATCAAGATTCCCGGTGTTTATCTGCCCCGGATCCGAAGGACACTGGAAGATATACAGGAAAACCGCCCTATGATCTTTCAGCGGGAGGAACAGGAGCAGTATGAATTAGGAGCGTATATTGAAGATTGTTTAAAAGAAACAGAAAAACGGAACTTTGGATATGAATGGAAGGTTTATGCAAATCTGGCGGCAGTTTTGCTTCAGATCGTGCGTATCCGGGAAAGCAAGGAGAAGCTGCCGGAACTTCGGGAGGAACGGGATGCAGGCTCATTATTTTTCTCTGCTTTGCCGGAGTATATTGACGCCCATTCCTTTGAGTCCCTTCAGGTGCAGGAACTGGCAAAGAAAAGCGGTATGAGCTATTCAAATTTTGCAAGGGTATTTAAACTGCAATACGGACGTTCCTGTAAGGAATATATCGAATATATCCGGGTAGCCAAAGCGGAAGAAATGGTACTGTACGGGGATATGGATATGGGATATATCGCACAGGAAACCGGGTTTGCAGATGCCAGCCATTTCATAAGAGTGTATAAGAAATTCAAAGGGGAAACGCCAAAGCAGGCTAGAAAAAGAGCAGGCAGGGGCGGAAAGCCCCTGTCTTTACAGAATATCCAATAAAGCATTTACCAGGTGGTCATCATCTTCCGGCTTTAAGAAACAGAAGCGAAAGAAGGACGATCCCAGCCCGACGAAGTTAGAGCAGTCCCGAATCATTAGATTCTGCCGGATACAATGTTCAAATACCTGGGCAGCAGTCAGGTCGTCCCGCAGGATTTTTATCAGGACAAAATTCGCAGACGGAGGGAAAACCATTATGGTTTTTCTGCTCTTTAACATGGAACAGACCAGACTTTTTTCCTGAGCGATTATGCTGCGGGTGGCATTGATATAATTGGTGTCCTCAAACATCACGGTTCCCGCATAGGCGGCCAGAGCGTTGACCCCCCAGGGATTTTCATGCTTCCGGATGTATCGGAGCATTTTTTCGTTAGAGGTACAGGCATAACCCAGCCGAAGTCCCGGCAAGGCGAAGAATTTTGATACGCCCCGCAGGACGATCAGGTTATTGTACTTTTTCACCAATGGAATGGCGGAAATGACCGATACGTCGGAAACAAATTCTACATAGGTCTCGTCTACCAGGACAAAGGTAGAGGTTTCCTTACATTTCTCAACAAGCTCCTGTACTTGACTGATGGAAATACAGGTAGAGGTGGGATTGTTTGGATTGCAAAGGATTACCATATCCACAGATTCATCAATCTGGCTGCACAGTTTTTTCACATCCAGCTGGAACTGATTTTCTTCCTGTAGGACGAAATCGATCACATCACTTTTGATTGCCTTTAAATCCCGCTTATATTCGGAATAAGTGGGCTCTACCACGATTGTTTTCTTGGGCTGGATCGTCTTGATAAAGGTAACGATCAATTCGGTGCCTCCGTTTCCCGGAAGGATATGAGAAGGATCCGCACCGGTATAGGCGCCCACCGCATCACGGAGTTTCTGATATTCCCGGTCGGGATAATCCGTCAGTACATCAATATGCTCCCGAAGCGCCTGTTTTAGTGAGGGTGACATACCCAGAGGATTCACATTGGAAGCAAAAGGGCGAATATCCGCCCGTTGAATACCATATATCTGTTCTATTTTTTCCAAGTCGCTGCCGTGGAAGCTGTCTGCGGGCTGTAGCATAACATATCTCCTTTCCCGTTCGCCGGTATAGGGTAAAATCGTTTTAGTTTCGCAATTCCCTATTTTCTAAATCGATATAATTTGGTATAATATAACATAAGTGTTTTCTTTTTGTATTATATCGCATAAGAGGAAGGATTGGCAAGGGTGTTGTAGATGAAAGAGAAAGTAGAGCAGTATGCAAAGGGCGAGTTTAATGTCGATCGTCCAGAGGTCGTTTTATCCACCGATCATTTACAGCTGAATATTGAAGCCGGCTCAATCTATCACGGTTCCCTTGAGGTCAGATCGGTTAATGACCGGAAGATGAAGGGAATGGTATATGACAGCCGGTATCTGTTCAAGATTGAACCCCATAATTTCATCGGAAAGGCCCAGACGGTCGAGTTATCGTTTGATGCGAGAAAATGGGAAAAGGGAGAAAAACTGTCCGGTATACTTTATCTGGTGACGGACGGAGGCGAATTCCGGATTCCCTATGAAATTGAGATAACCATGCCTACGGTTGATACCTCGATTGGCGAACTAGGCGATATGTTTCAGTTTGCAAGTCTGGCGGAAAGCAACTGGAATGAAGCCGTACGTATCTTTGCTTCTCCGGAATTCCAGCGGACGTTTTTAAACAGGGAACCCATGTATGGCAGAGTGTATGAAAGTCTGACCCGCAGCTTGTCCGCCAGTCAGGCGATGGAGGAATTCCTGACTTATACCCATAAGAAACGTACATTGTCGCTGGATGTGGCAGAGTTAAGACAGCAGCTTCCTTACCATGAAAAGGCTGAGAAGCACCGTATTTTGGTCACCCGGAATACATGGGGCTACTTAAATGCCGAGATCAAGTCGGATGTCCGGTTTTTACAGCTGGCAAAGAGGTATCTCAGTATGGAGGATTTTATCGGAAATAAATTCCTGCTGGAATATCTCGTTTTGCCGGAATATCTGACAGAAGGGAAAAACAGTGGTCATATCAGCATCGAAACGATTTATCAGAAGATCACCATTACGATCACGGTAAAGACCTCTCCGGAAACTCGGATGGAGCCGCCCCGGCTGTTTACGAATTCCCATATGATAAAAGTACATCAGCATAGTTTAATTACCAGTTATCTTGATTTTCGGACCGGAAAGCTGGAATTAAGCAGTTATGTAGATAAATCTCTTTACGCACTTCGGAATCTGGTACAGTATTGTCCGGACGAGAACCTTTACCGACTGGGTATCCTGCACATGAACATTTTAGAGGGGAATACCAGTATGGCGGAGGAGGAATTCAAGCGGATTGATGCGGATCAGGATAAGATGGCAGAAGGAACCAGAGAAGCCTGTTATTATATGTATTTAAAAGCGCTCGCCTATAAGGATCATGCAACAATCGCTGCGGCAAGACAGCAGATCCAGGAAAAGTTTGAATCCGAAGATGAGAAGCTGTTTTATTTCTGGCTGCTGATCTTTTTGTCAGAGAGTGAAGATACGGAAAAAGGACAGATATACGGCGAGATTCGAAGGATATATGATATGGGGGTACACAGCCCGATCCTATACTATGAGCTTTGTGACCTGCTCAATCATGAACCGTTGCTGCTGCGTCGGCTGGATGGACTGGAGATTGCGGCGATTCGATGGGGAATCCATCATGATTATCTGTCGGAGGATGTTATCAATATCTGCGTAGAGCTTTCCGGTAAGGAGCATGGATTCCAGCCTCCTTTGTTCCGGCTGCTTCAGGAAATTGACCGCCGCTATCCGTCTAAAGAGGCGCTTCGGGAAATCTGCGGTATGCTGATTCGTGCCAACAACGCAGAAGAGATTTATCATGAATATTTTGCCCGTGGGATCGAAGAAGGATTTAAGTTGATCGGGATCTATGAGTGCTATATCCGGAGCATGAATAAGAAAAGCTATCCTATGATACCGGAAGCTGTATTCCGTTATCTTGCTTATAATAATACGCTGACAGAATACGAGCTGGCATATGTATATGCCAATCTGATCCGAAATAAGGCAAGCTATCCCGGTATCTACGGAGAACTGGCGCCGTCTATAGAAAACTTTATGGAGACCCAGATTGTTAAGGGTGTGATCCATGAATTCCTGCTGGTGATCTATAAGGAATTTTTAAATCCTGAGCAGGTGAATCCCAAATATGCGGCACGTCTGACAAACATTATCTTTAAACGCCGTCTAACCTGTAGCAATCCCGATATGAAGGCGGTTATTGTAAGCCATAAAGAATTAGCCAAGGAGCAGCAGACGCCGATCATAGACGGGGTGGCATATGTCGATATTGTTACCGATTCCGCAGTTATTACATTGTTGGATACCAAGGGCAACCGGTATACCAGTACGATACCGTACCGCTTGGAACGTCTGGTAGAGGAAAAGGCATATCTGGAAATCTGCCATCGGTATCATCCTTCGGAAGCAAGGCTGCTGGCACACATCTACAGCGGTATGGACCACAAGCATTTGCAGGGTGCAAAGGATGTCAATCAGGCAAGAGACGTGTTGGAATGTACGGAAATCAGTTATGAGGTTCGGCAGCAGGCATTGCTGCAGATCATTGAATATTATCTGGAAAACTATGACGGGGATATTCTGGAAAAATATCTGTTACAGGTAGATCTGGAGTATCTGGATAAACTGCATAGTGCGGAAATAATTTCCGGTTATATCATGCGGGGAATGAATCGGAAAGCATATGAGGCGATCAAGAAATTCGGTTATCATGATATTGAAATCTCCCGGCTGCTAAGGCTTGCTTCTTATATTGTGACGGATACGGATATTTTGGGAGACGAGGCTTTGACCTCCCTGTGTGTCTATCTGTATCAGAAGGGGCAGTATAATGACCGTACGATCCAGTATCTGGCGTTCCAGTATAAGGCGGACTCCAGAGAGCTTTCCAAGCTGTGGGAGGTCGCTATCGTGGTGTTAGGTGAGGCGAGGGAGCTGGAAGAAAATATTCTGGCACAGCTGATCTTTTCGGATTCCAATCTGGATAACGCCATGGATATTTTCCGTTCTTATTATCAGGGACGACACAGAGGTATGGTAGTAAAAGCGTTCCTGAAGAAGATGGCATATATGTATTTTATTCGGGAGGAATGGGTGCCGGATAGCGTATTTGAATATCTGATGCAGGAAATGGCAAACGGTGAGATTCAGGACGACATCAGCCATTGTGCAGTGCTTTGGTATTTGTCGAAAGCAGTTCGGCTTACGGAAGAACAGACAAGTTATGTACATCGAACGGTAAAGCAGTTTTTGAACCGTGGTATCGTCCTGCCCTTTTTCCAAGCGTTCCATGAGGTATTGGAGCTTCCCGATGAGCTGTTCTTAAAAACCTACTTGGTATATAAATCGGAGGAACGAAAAGAGGTTGTAGTTAATTACAGTGTTGGAACCAGTGAGCTTCAGACGCTCTATTTCAAACCCTGCCGGATGGAAGAACGGATTCCCGGTTACTATGTGCAGGAGTTTATTGTCTTTCACGGAGAGCAGCTTTTGTATCATTTTGGAGAAGAGTATACCGGTCTGGTTACTTTGGTGGAAAGCAACAGCATTCGGAATGATGCCTATGTACATGAGGAACAGGAAAGCCGGTTCTGTCGGTTGAATCAGATGTTGATCTGTCAGGAAATGCGGGATTCTGATTCCCTGACGGAAATGATGGAGCAGTATATGAGAAACTCCCATGTTTTTGAGGAAATCATGCGGATTTTATAGAAAGAAGGATTGATTTATGCAGCAGTTCTATCTTGGTATGGATATTTGCGCAGAGCATACCCAGCTCAGCTTCTTTAATCAGCAGACTAAGGAGCCGGAATCCATTTGCCAGTTAAATACCGTTGATACCTATCTGCTACCGAATGTAGCGTTCTTTGGTGAAGAAACAAAACGCTGGTACGTGGGAAGCGAGGCGTTGGAGCATCGTTTTCATCAGGAGGGAACCTTACTGGATCAGGTAGTAGAAAAGCTGGAATCTACGGAACGGATGGTATTTCAGGAAGAAGTCTATACCTATGAAGATGTTCTTCTGGTGATATTAAAGGGACATATTATGGATTTCCTAAACCGTTACGAAGATGCCCGGATTGAGCGGCTGGTGGTAACGGTATATAAGTATTCCCATGCACTGTTTCGGGTGCTGCATATGCTTCAGGACGAGCTGGAATTATACGAGAATCGTTTTTTTATCATCGGGCATACCAGCGCTTATCTGCATTTTATTTTTCAGCAGCCGGAAAGCCTGCGCAATAATAGTGTAGGGTTATTCGATTATGGACCGGAAGGACTGGAATTTTACCGGGTGGATATATCCAGACGGACGACGCCGCAGATAGTGACTGTGGTTCATAAGGATTACCGGAAGGAACTTTTATTTTACCGGCTGTATGACGATAAAAAGGAGTTGGATCAACGGTTTCTGGCAATCGTACAGGAAGTATTGCGGGAAGCTTATATGTCGGCAGTTTATCTGACCGGTGTAGGGTTTACGGAGCTTTGGGCAAATGCCTCCCAGAATGCTCTTTGCAACGGCAGACGGGTATTTGTAGGTCAGAATATCTATACAAAGGGTGCCTGCTATGCTGCTTACATCGGCTCGCATGTGATCAATCCGAATAAATATATCGTAAACGCAGAGGATATGGTACATAGCGATGTGGGAATCTTGAGCGGTGATTCTACCAATACTTTCATCCCTATCGCCAGAGGTGGACGGGAATGGTATAATATGCGGGGAAGGATCTCGGTATGCTTGGACAATACCAATCGGGTAGAGCTGTTATATAAGAATCATTATAATCAGGAGGCTATGCGGGAAATCATCGAGATTCACGGCCTCCCCTCCAGACCGAATAAAACCACCCGGCTTTCCCTTGAAGTGGAAATGTACAGTGGTACAAAGGGGGCAGTGGTGATCCGCGACGAAGGCTTTGGCAAGCTATATCCCACTACCAATAAAATCTACCGGAAGGAATTTATCTTAGATAAGGAAGGATAAGGGAATGGGTAAAATTATTCTTTGTGAGGCAAGGCAGGCTGTAGTTCCATATGTATTCGTAAATACACAGGTTGAAGTCTATTCCTATGAAGAACTATGCTTCTATATCTATAATAATGGCGCCTTATTATACGAGGAACAGTTTCAGGGAAAACTGGTACAGTGGATAAAGTCTGAGTTGGAGATGGAAGCGCTGGCAAATGAACTGATGGAAAAGCTGGCGTCCGGCAGTGCGTTTATCAATATACTGGTTGCCATTCTTTCTGCCGGAAGCTATTATGAAACAGCAGAAATCCAGCAGTTTATAGATAAACAGGAATTGTTAGAGCTTCTGCCGGAAGCAGAGAAAATCAAGCTGAAGGCGGATAGTTTCTTGATGTATAAACGGGTTTTGAAGGCCATATCCTTATATGATGAGATTCTTCGACAGGAAGATACCATTGAGGATCAGCGGTTCATCGGCGACGTTTATCATAATAAAGGGGTAGCTCTGGCAAAAAATATGGAACTTAAAAAGGCAAAGCTTTCTTTTCATAAGGCGTATGAGAAAAATCAGAAAAAGCCTTCGTTGGAAGCCTATATCATGCTCCTGATGCTGGAGGGAAACATGGCGGAAGCTGAACGGGAAGCCAAAAAAATGCAAATGACGGAAGCTGATTTCGGACGGATCCGAATGCTGATTGAAGATGCAGTTGAAGACTCTGGAAATACCGTTACCTATACCCGATACAAAAAGGCCCTTTATAACAAAGAACATGGAGATTATGAAGCCTTCAATCAAAGAGTGGATATGCTCCTCAACCAATGGAAAGAAGAATATCGAGAACAAGTCATATGATTACCCTGAGCCTTGCACCGTTATAAAAGGAAGAGCCTGTGCAAGTTTACTTGCAGACAGGAGCTTCCTTTTATAACGGTATAGGGCGAAGCCCGCACCGAGCCGGAAGGCGAGGTGGGCAAGGCGAAGAGGAAGGGAAGCCCGCACCGAGCCGAGAGGCGAGGTGGGCAAGGCGAAGAGGAAGGGAAGCCCGCACCGAGCCGAGAGGCGAGGTGGGCAAGGCGAAGAGGAAGGGAAGCCCGCACCGAGCCGAGAGGCGAGGTGGGCAAGGCGAAGAGGAAGGGAAGCCCGCACCGAGCCGAGAGGCGAGGTGGGCAAGGCGAAGAGGAAG
>CANPZL010000005.1 GCA_947589055.1 uncultured Lachnospiraceae bacterium
TGCTCACAATTCAATCAATAACAGAAAAATGGTTCTGGGATGCACATCCCAGAACCACTTTGTCGACAGTCTGAGGCTGTTTGACTTTCATCAAACAGCCCATAAATGTACTAACACAATTTAAATTCACAAATCAATACACAGATTATACGATCTAAGAAATCACCACCAAAGTATCCGTCAGATCAAATACGATATTCCCATACCGATTCCTTATTTTCCGCAACACTTTGTAAGATAAATCCCAATTTTTCATATAAATCGCTAACAATCTTATTCTTAGCTGATGGGATATATCTACCTATAATTTTTTTTATGTTTCTTTCTTTACACTGCTGCAACAGATAATCAAACATCTTATATTCTCCATCCCGTCTTAAAACCCGACAACTCATCAACCATAATTCAATATAACATATTCCATCCACAACATTCCCAATCAAAACTGTAACCAAACCATTATCACCAAATTTATCTTTCATTTTTCCTTGAACACAAATATATTGCATTGGCTGTTTTGCTCTCTCCACTACCTCCTGTAAATTAAGTCTCATAGTAGTTAAATTAAACTGATTTGTTTTATTTATAAGCTGTGTAATCCTTTCAAGCGCCTCTTCCTTAAAATCCGTAAATTCCCATTCCATTTGTAAAGATGCAAGATATTCATTATAATCCACAAAATTCTTTTCTTCTATTTTTCTTTGTGCATTTTGAATATAATATGTTGTTCTAATCTTATCCTCTTCGGTGAAGGCTATTGCTTCAAACAATCGACATTCTTCCATTTCGCTTATATAATTTTCTACTTTAGACAAATCGGGAATTGTTACTATATCTAAATTCTTTTGAACCTCATCTCGTTCCATTGGATTATCATCCACTAAAACAAAAGAATCTATTCCAAGATTCAATTCTTCTGCCATATGCCATAAATTTTCACTCTTGTTTTCCCAGTTTATTTTAAATGATGCAATATCTTCATCTCTAATGATCATCTCATTTTTTCCAAAAGCTGTTTTAGCCACATCTTCGTTATTCTTAGAAATAATTCCTAAGATCATTCCTCCCTTTTTTAGCCGAAGAATATATCTTTGAAATTCACTGTATGCTTCTCCTTGTGGAGAATCATTGCCAATCACAATATGATCAACGCCATCATCACCTATAACACCACCCCACAATGTATTATCCAAATCTAAGGCCAAACATTTTTTATTCATACCACACAATGCAACGACTAATGTAGAAAGATTCTGAGCTACTAAAGGAATTGCCTCTATGCACATAGCATATTTGTATCTATACCAGTAAGAAGGATTCGCCCATTCCTTTAAACCAAAATAAGCAGATAAATAATTCATATCATTTATATATAAACTATTATTTTCTGTCGTTAACACATTTACATATTCATTTAGTTGGTTAATAAAATAAATCGTACCGGATTTTTCCCATACTTCACTATTTCCAAGTGTTCTATACGGGAGCATTTCAAAGTTATTTACAATAATGGGGCAGGCATATTTCTTTGTTAAAGCAGAAACCACTTGAAATATGCGTCCTTTTTCAAAATTTAGCTTTTCCTCAGTTGTTGCTCTATCTTCAAATGGTTCCGGCCACTTAAGGATATTTCTACTGGAAGTATGCACATATATGAAGTCATATTCATCTTTACTTACTACTTTACCATAGATTGCATCTTCATAAAATCTTCCATAGTCACCCTGCACAATTTCCAGTTTAATACCTTTCGAAAGGCAAAACATCTGTAATTGATCTGCAAGCTCTCCAATAGTGGAACCGCTTAAAATTAGCATTTTTCTAGAAATAACATTTTTTTCATCTGCCTCTAATTCTTTCATTAACATTCTTCTTTTTCTTATTAATTCCCCTGTCGAATACTTTCGACCCATAAATTGTATTTCCATCTTTATTTTCCTTTCGATTTTGGCGGATAATCGTTGGTATCAAATCTAGGAATCAACATTGGATCATCCTTATCTAAATCTGCCACTCTCGGCTCAGTGGTCACACCTGCCACACAATGAATACTTTTACAATAAGAAAGCAATTTTTCCTGTGTTGCACCATATGGATAACAAAATACCCAGTTATTACGGTCAATAACACCTTCAAAGACATCCAATGCAGCATTTATGTCTTTTTTATATTCATCTTCGGTCAATCTGTCAAACCAATAATGTTCATAACCATGTAACCCAAAATACATATTATATTTTTTCATGGTTTTAATCTGGCTCATATTCATATATAATTCTGATACAAAAGCAGCTTCATTTTCTGTAACAAATTCTCTAAAAAGATCAGATACTATTTTGTTTCTTGCTCTTTCGTCTATGGCATTTTGCAACACTCTTTTTACAAAAACCGTATCTGCATCATCATATCGGTTGGAAATCGCTAATTCCTCATACAATTCCTCGTCTGATTTAATTGTAAATCCTTCTTTCCTGCATTCAGCCAATTTTATATATAAACGTTCTTTTATCTTCGCAACTGGTACAGAGGCCAGCAAAAAATGTATCTTATTTACATCCAGTACCTTCCCTTCTTTAATAATCTTGCCCGGCATAGAAAATAATGCAGATATTCCTTTATTGGCAAGAATGGGAAATACGTTTGTATAATGATCGATATATCCATCATCAAATGACAGCAGAATCGCATTATCCGGCAGCTTCTTCCCTAAGTAAAAGGCGTCAAGCACTTCCTGCATTCCAACAAATGTATAATGCTTTTCAAAATATGCAATTTGCTGTCTAAATAATTTTAAATCCAATCCTTTTATATTCGGATACCTACTATTTTTTAGATCTCGTACATAGTGATACATCACTACTTCTAGCTTTTTCATTTGTTTCCTCCATACCATATATAAAATTCGGTCTCTCTTGATCCCCATCCGCCTTAAACATTCTAAAATTGTCTAACTGATTAGTAAAAAAATGAATATCTACATTTTTGGGTTCAAAGGGTTCAAAATAATTGGGTATAATATTGGAATCTTCCTCATTTGATTCCTTCATACCGAGTTCATAGAGCACAGAATCCGCCAATCCAAACTCATATATATCCGTATACTCGCACGCATTCTCTACCATGATCCTATCTAATTCCGCACCACATTTCTGCAGAGCGGTTTCATCCCCAAGAAAATCTACTATCCTAAGCGCTTTCCCACCATTTGCTTCTACGATCCGGGCAATCAATACAGCATCTATAGACTCTCTCACCGTTTTGATCGCATATAAACGATATGTATAAGCAATATTATGAAAGTATTTTCTAATTATGTAATCCTTGTCTTTTAAGGGCACGGCATTTTGAAAGATTTCTTTTTCATATGGAACCATACTCATGAAAGCATGTTCGGATGGAATTTCTATCAACTGTGTTCCGGTTGAAAAAACGACATCTGGTATTTTATCATCATTCACTACTGCTATTTTATAGCTGCAATTTCTGTTTAATCTATAAAAATGCCGCATCGTTCCGGTTTTATAACCCATAAACTCATATAGCTTCTTTACTTCTTTTCGTATTCCGCAGCAGGCTAACACGTTACAATGCAAATTTTTTTGTATTGAATTCACCAAATCCATGCCTAGGCTCGGAATTCCGGAAGGAATCACCTTCCACAGAGCCAGCCATACGTCTGGACACTTTTTATGATTTGCATAAATGAATCCACAAACTCCATATATCTTGCCTTCCGTTTCATCAATCGCTATCATATAATTCAGTTTATCACCATTTCTATGATAATCGTCAAACAACTTAGGCCATCGAACAAATATATGATCTTTTTGCCAATTTTCCCGAATAAAGTCTAAAATCAAATTCCTTTCAGAATATTGTGCAAGCCGTATTTTCATGCTATAATCTCCATCTCTACCTATTCGTATTTTTTTCAACCGTCTGAACAAAATCTCCAAACGTTCTGATCTTAAAAACATCATCCATATCAATTGAAATATGAAATGTTTTTTCGATTTCTTCTACAAGCAGCACCTGCGTAAGGGAATCCCAGTCAGGAATATCATCCGGGCTTGTCTCATATGATATTTGCAAATCTTCATTTGCAAATATCTCTTTGAAAATTATTTTTAATTTTTCTTCAATCATTTTTTCATACCTTTCGCCTTTTAAAATCCATCCTTTAGCTCTATTGACCTAAAAATCTTAATATGTTCTTTCTGTTCTTCAATAGTAACTTTTTTTCCATCATTTATCCCATTTAAAAAGGATTCCACCTCTCGATAAAGACCAGGCTTAAAGTTTCTGTCAATTTCATCATCTAAATCAACTTCATTCATAGCAACTTCATTTTTCTTTTGAATAACCAACTTTTCCATTGGTTTTAAATATAGTCTATGTTGTCTAGTTAATATCTCAACTCCCCATCTCCCAGGTGCATTCCAATTCGCTTGATATGAAAATAAAGCTCCTTTTTCTGATATACCGGCCCCCGCATAAATTGCTCCAGTTTTATGCCATGCAACCTTCCCCATTGCATAAGTCGAGATTTCCCTAGGCCATCCTCCTAAAAAGAATGCCAAATCAATCACGTGGGAACTATTCATGACTACCCAAGCCTCTTTATATTCCTGATTGTATTTATTTGCATTCTCAGTAATCTTGTCTATCCACTCCGTAAACTCAAAATGAAAGGAAGACACACCTCCGTCTTCTTGAATGATTTCCAGTACTTTTTCAACAGAAGAATAAAACCGTCTGTTATATGCAACATAGACGTTTGCATTCATTCCTTTTGCCTTATTTATGATTGTTTCAATTTCATGGGAATATATCCCTGCCGGTTTCTCTACAAGAATATTTTTTATACCACAATCTAACAACTCTATCGTATTACTTATCAATGATTCAACACTGGACGCAACAATCGCATACTGAGGCGGATTATCACTCAATAATTTTGTGATGCTTTCTGTATGTACTTTAACTCCAAATGTCTCCTCAAATTTTCTTGCACTTTGCATACCCCTGCCAATTACCAAAGGTTCAATATGCATAGCCTTCAAAACTTTATAATATTCGCTTCCCATTTTTCCAGGACCTATCAAAATAACCCTAGATTGGTTTTTGTTCATCTCATCACATCCTTTTATCAATCTATAAATCCATTCATATTTTTCAAAATCATAACAAAACATTTAATCGTATTGCTAAGTAATTGGACATACTCCTTTATCTCCTCCCATTTCCTCGAAAAATTTTATAAATGGTATTAAAAATTGTAAATGTAAGTACTTAGACTTTGAGAACTCAGTCAGCTTACATGTACCACTACTTAATATATTTTCCATTACTCTTTGTGTCATTTGGCTTTGATATTCTAGTGTAAAGTCTTGTTCTGTAATTTTGCCTTCAAATTCTACAATAAGCTTATTTTTAGATTCTAAAATTATATATCTCTTTTTATTAGTAGTTATAATTATATGCTTAGAAATGTCTGTATTTGGAATACAACCTATAGTAAAAGTTCTGCATCTTTTACCTTTCCCAATCACATATCCATAACATTCTTTATATCCTACTCTTTTGCTGTCAGAAATCTTTTTTTCCAACATAACATCCGTTATTACAATACCCCCCCCCATCTTCTACAAAGTTCGGCTTATCTAAATAATCAATCAAATCTAACATATGTATACAATTACACCCCAACCCCCATTCTGCACCTGTAATCTGAACATCAAAAAACTCACACTCATCCATATCAGCCTTTAAATCTTGATAAATTTTCATCTCTCTTCTCGAACAGTTCACATAAGCATTAATTTTCTTTTCTTTCAGTATACTTTCTACCACTTCATAATCTTCTATTTTTTGAAATAATACTTTTTCAAAAATCACATTTTTAACTGCAGATATTTTGATTAATTCTTCAAATACTTCTCGCCGTTGCTTTGAAGACAATGATAATATTGCCAAATCGATATTATCCGGAAAATTATCCATATTTGTTTTAAAAAAAATTTCTTTATTATTAAATCTATTTTCCCATGTAAAATCTTTCAAGGCATATTCATTTACATCCATACAATAAATGTTAAGCGGCAATTCAGATTCCAATACTGATTGCAAATGTCTTTTTCCTAATTTCCCTAATCCAATTATTGCTATATTGTACATTTTATCCTCCTAATATATTTATGGTAATCTAAGTAATCATCATAATTTACAAAACCAAATTTAATTATTACTGCTGTTCCCCCCCCCCATATTTCGAATGTAAAAAGCTATATGTTGATTCTGGAACTAATTCCGCAATCTTTTCCCACTCATTTTCTCTTATATATTTTCTTACTAATGAAGCACTTACCGGAACCCCTTTATTTTCAACCCGCGGAATTTCTATAAAATCAATACCATAATCTGGTAAAATATCAGCCATATTTTTATTATATTGAGCAGTAATTAAATCTAACGGCTCCGCACCTGCAAATCTTTTTTTAATCTCCAGCTTTGGCGCAATATATTTGCAAAATATGTGTAAATCTTTTGATGTATCTATTACTATCTCTTTTAAATCTTCTTTCAAAAAATACTCTGGAAAAGTAATTGATGAAATCATAAATTTACTACTTGTCAAAACAACCACATTTTTGAAATCTTTTACACCATTTATAACCATGGTTAATCTCTCCTGAAATGGGAAAAAGGACTTGTCCTCCTCTACGACAAACAAATACAATGTTTCCACTTGTTGTGCAGCCTTCTCTACAAGATACCTATGTCCATTAGTAAATGGATTACAGTTCATTACTATTGCTCCATTAATAGATTTATTCGGTACCGGTAATTTATAGATATAATTTTCTAGTTCTTGGTAAAACTTCCACTGAATTTTATCCATATAGTTGACTTCATAAACCAATTTTTCTTTTTTCACATTAAAATCATCAACCTTGACTTCTATTTGAGCATTTGATTTAACAAAACACTGCTTAAATATTTCATCTGTAAATAGTAAATCTCCATTTGCATTTAAATGATCCTTATCTGCAAATATTTCTCCATGTTCATGTGGACGTTGTATAAAACTAAAGTCATGATTAATATGAATATTATGCTGTTTTAAAAATGTTTCCAGACCGTTATCACAATCAACAAGAATAATCTTATCTCCCTTTTTCGCATGGATCGTTGACATATTTTTTATTAATTTTTGCCAATGTACACCAGGTATTCCACAATTAATTACTTTAAATTTTAAATTTTTTTCATTTATTTTCCTTTGAAGATTGCTGGCTAATGTGCTACTGTCTTTTTCATATTTTCCAAATACCCAGCTAGGGCCAATAATATATACAACATTCTCATATGTATCAGGACAATCAGTAGTAACCCTTTTCCCGTCAAAAACATTTATATATTTAGATTGCAAATCTTGCAATTCAATATGATCACCTTTATTTATAACGTAAACAGGTTGGTTTATTAAAAATTTATTAATATTTTCTAACGAATCATCAATACCCACAATCACTTTGCTTATCAGTTCCTCATAATCACGAAATCGTATTCTATAATCGTGAGGAATAATCACATTATCAAACATAAATTGCTCAGTTTTACTTTTGTTTAAAATATCAGAAACATGTGGATAACGAAAATATTCAAAATTTGCACCTTTTTTTATCCAATTTTGAATCAAATTCAGCATTTCGTCATAAAGTGTTGCCTTTTCAAATAAAAAGGTTACAATATCCGAAATTACATATATAGTTTTAGTAACACCTATGACCTTTAAATTATCAATCAATACATTTTTAATATCAATCGATAGAATGATATTTGCATCTACTTCTTCCCAGTCTTTTAATTGCATTTCCTCCAATCTGTAGCTTCTCTTTCCTCCCAGTTCAAAATATTGATTATCGACAATATGTTTTACAATAATATTATTTTTAATCAAATCATTATATATTGGCACAATAGACAACGGAGCTCCAATCAAATTTACGCACTTAATTTTTTTATCATATAACCACTTTCCAATTGTATATCCATATTGTTGCAATACAGAATACTTATATAACAAATTGTTTTCCTCTTTTACTTTATCCAATAAATCTCTTTCAATGCAATAAACGACCTGTGCCTTCGAATTTACTACTGGAATTACCATTAATTCTTCGTGCTTTCTAAAAATATCTTTGGCTTTTATTTTTATGCTGTTAATATCATTTGTCTCTGCTATTGCCTCATATTTATTATAAATATAACTTAGATCCGAAACAGTTTTAAAATTCGAAATTTTGTTGGCATCATAATCTTCAAGCAATTCTTTTCTATAAATGATTCCTCGAAATATGAGATTTTTCCCTTCCCATACAACAACATAGTTTAAATTATATTTCATAAAAGCAGCATATAATCTACTAATATTATAATGCTGTCCAATATTTGGCCATTTTCTGTTGATTCTTATCATTTATTTTCCTTCCTATTTTCTGCGAGTAAGCATGATGCACTTTTGCTCTGTTGCATTAAGCATACCCTCTAGTACTCGTTCCCGTACGGAAATAGTATTGTCGTTTGCTTTAAGTTGAAAACCTGAATTAACAAGCATTCTTTCGATTCTAGTATTTAAGAAAACATAACGTAACTCTTTATCTTGTGTTATCATATATATCCACTCTCTTTTCTTTTCAACTCCTTCTCTAAAAGGAATCTGATCTACACTTATTGGTACTGTATAATCCGCCCATGAATTATCATCATCCTTATAAAACAGCACATCATTCTTTGAATTAATATAAATAAAAAGATCATTATCTTTTGCATTATCTAACAATTGATAAATATCAAATTCATTTAACTGTTCTGTATAAGTCAAATCATCAATTACAATAATTCTTCTATGCGACACTTCCGGCAAATCTGCTCTATCATATTCAAAGATCTCAATCTTGCTAAATCCATCATTTTGAAGAAAATATCGGATTTGATACATATCAGCCCCTATTCCATATATGGAATATTTCCCCGGAATCTTTTCAATCATTTTAGCAGCAATATAGTATTTATTCATACTACGAAAAAGCTTTTCACTTCTAAGATCCTTATTTTTAAAAGACATAATTTCAATAGCACTTTCTCGTAATGATTTATAAGACATAGACGATAAAGAAATAACTTTATCAATCATTGAATTAAGGTAATACGGTATAAGTTCTGCAATAATATTTTTATCTATGATAGTAGCTTCCGGAAACCATACAGAATATAATCCTTGGTGATCATTGGGATGTGGTTTAATAAGCACATGTAAATTTGTACAAAAATAATCAATAAACATACTATAAATCATTCGTTGTTCTTCCCATGTACAAACTTTTCCACTTGCTAAATATTCAGTTAAAATCAATGCAAGCCCTTTTCCCGTATTATGCAAATTTATTCTATCAACATTAAATACAGTTAGGATTATATTCAAATGATCCTGATCTATTTTTTTCAGTAATTTAGATATTGAAAAATCAATAGCTTTATTGTCATCATAATCCAAATTTTGGTTATCAAAATCTATATAACGATCAATCACATTTTCTGCTGTTCCAAAACAACCTATTTTTTTTGCAAATATATATGAAAAGATATTATGCTGTTCTAACATTTTTTGTTTCCACACTTCATAATAACAATACTGACCACACGATTCTTCAATATAATGATATGGTATATTTTTATATGCTAAAACAAATCCCAACGGGAAATGATCGGCTAAAATAAACAATTCATCATATTCATTAATTGGTCTTAATAAAGATTGATAACATAATTCTGTTATATTATCTAAGACTTCATATAACTTTTCTTCATGTTCAAAATCAACACTCGCCCCCATTTCCCATGCTGACAAGTCATCTAAAATTTTAACTTCTGTAAAAATACCACTTTCCTTTAAACGCAATAAATATTCTGGCTCGATATTATTCCCAGTACTCAAATATAAATGCGCTTCCTCATTTGGCATAAATAATATTTTATGCACCATACTGGATAATTGCTGGTATTTCGTTAAAGTATAATATAATATCATTGCTTGTCTCCTAAATTAAAATTATAGGTATTGTTGTCTTCAGATAATCATAATTTCCCATGATATTTCTCAAAATTAATATAATATCCTCTGCAGAAAAACTACACATCTCAAAATCATTTTTCCATATATTCATATAGTCATTTACAAATTCCTGCATCCCCTTTTGTATCTCATTTATTGCAGCATATCGCCATGGATAAGCATCATCAAATATAAAATTAAACTGTTTATTCTCACATAAGCAAAAAGAGCATAATCTTGGTTTTTTGTCAGAAAAAACACTTTCTATATAATTTCCCTGTCCAATGTTAATTGGAAACTCAAGCCCGCTAATTACATTTTCTTTGGCCGATACATAAGCCTTTACAGCACCACTCTTATAGGCAATATCTTCGAATGGCATCATTTGGAATGCAGTTAGCTCTATTACCTGACAATCTATATTTAATTTTTCTTTTAACAACCAATTTAACGCTTTTCCAATGTATCCTTTCCCTTTTATATTAACAACTCCAATTCTCTCAGCTGTAAAATTTTTTTCTTGAAGATATTGACAAACTGCTAGAATTTCATTTTCATACTGAGCCTTAATATAAGAAAGATTATCTCCGATAAAATCCAAAAATGCCCAATAAACATCTCCATTTTTTTTGACAATATCTGTTGGTGAAATCCCATAGGCCTTCAATCTTTCTTTTATATTATAAATTCCCATCTTTTCTAAATAAAATGAAACTGTAAAATTGCCTTTCACTTTGCGATCTATATAATAATCATAAAAAATGGACGGTTCAATATCAACAAGACATCTGACAGCAATTTCCTCTGAAAAAAGAAGCACATCACTTTTTATTTCATTTTCTATAAAAAAATCATTGAAATTATTCTGTAATATATCGCTTGTCCCATATATAAACTCCAGTCTTGATATATAATCCATTTGACATTGCTCTCTTATCCAGTTTAAAAATCCAACAATAACCACTCCAAAATAGATATATCCTAATTCTCTTCTCTGAGAATTTTGATATTGTCCACAATATAAATGTTGATTAACAATTGCACAATAAGAATCTGTATTGGTTCCAACTAAACCAATCGGTCGATATTTATCTCCTATGTCAGTTGCATTTCGATACTCCCATATATTCCAACCATTCTGCTTGGCTAATTCATTTTTCTTTTTTTCATAGCCCATATATATAATTTTATCAAACGCCAATTTATTTGTAACAATAGGAAACATATTACCATCATCTTTAATAGAACATTTTTCATTGCTTACAAAAATAAATGAAAACCTGTTATAACCATTTGCTTCCAATATTTCTCTTATCTGCTCTGACGAATAATAAGTATTTTGAATCACAGCAATATTTTTTTCATTATAGGAAAGCATTTCATAAAAATTTTTTACAAAAGCATTTGGATACGATATCTTTTTTAAAATTTGTATTTCCTTTTTTACACCTTCATTCACATCGATATTTGTATATTTTTTTAATTGTTGGTATATACTTTTAATTGTAACCTCTTTTCCCCAATGTCTTGCCTTACTTCTGGCCTCTATTTCTGCTCTTTCACGTAATTCTCCAAATCGAGAAATCTGAAATTCTTCTTCAAGTATCTGATAAAAAGCTTTATCATTTCTTATTCCAAAATATATTAATGTATGAAAGGCATCAAACACTATATAATCATATTCAAGAAATCTTTTTACTAAATGCACCGCTTTCCAAGAGGTATAAGAACGAGATTCACTTCCTATATAAGCATTGCTTTTCCATCCTGTATTGTTTGCTTCTATTTGCTCATAATTTTCTAAAAGTCCTGTACTTTCTACTTTTGTTTTTCTCACCTTAGAAGACTTATTGTTTTCTGAACAATCACTTTTTTCATTCATTTTCTTTGTCAAGTCATCAAAATAAATATATGGAGTTTTGTTCTTCTTTATCCTGTAATGCCAGTTCAATTTAATGAGCAATTTAATATGTATCCATTTATGTAAACGATGTTCTTCAATATGCTCACGCACATATCTTTCATATTCATATTGAACAGAATCATTTTTTCTGACAAAATAATTATACAATTTATCTTTAATACTTTTATTTTGCATATTTATACTTCCTGACATTTTTTCTATTTATTATTCTTTATTTGCATATAAAACGATGAAATCCGACATCTTTTTTGTATCACATACACTTTTCCAAATAGCATTTAATTCATTTTCGAAAAATGGAACTTCTAAATTTGAATTTGGTGTTTTATTTAAACACCATCCAAGAAGATTTGCCATGTCGTACCTTTGAAAATATTGAATTCGAACATTTTTAAACCCTGCTTTCTCCGCTAATATTAAAAGACTTTGTTCCGAAAAAATCCACAAATGTTGCACAGAAAATAATACCTGTTTTTCATATTGAGATCCCAATAAATGGCGCATAACAGGCGCATCTGTAGGGGTACCAATAATAGCCCTGCTCCCCCCCCTGCATACAAGTAGATCATATATCTCCTTCATAAATTGAAGTGGGTCCTCCACATGTTCTATAACATCAAAAGATGTTACAATGTCAATTTTGTTTTTCCATTCCTTGCATGCATCTGACAAATATGAATATGTAAAATACCCTTTCTCTTTCAAAGCTTTCTGATAGATTTCAGATGGCTCAATGGCAATCAATTTTTCTCCCACACCTTTTAAGAAGTCAAGAAAAGTTCCAGCCCCACAACCAATATCTGCAATATTTTTATTACGAAAAATCCCTGTACCTGTATAGGTCAGTTTTTGAAGAATATCTTTATCCGAATTTCGATAGTAATCTGCTACAGTTATTCCTTCCCCTAAAGAGTCTCTATATTCTTTACTCTCGTAAAACTCATTGATATTATCAAAAATCGGCTCATGCCAAATCACATTACATTTTTTACATTGGTACATCTGAATATTTTGTTTCGTAAATTTGCCAATCCCACCATTTCTTATTACGTCATTATAAATAACACTACATTCACGACTTCCACATATTTTACAAATCATTTTAATATTTCCTTCCTTCTTTCATCTATCTTTTTTAACCCTATCGCTTCATTAAATGTTCTGCTAGTTACAATGGATATTATTAATATCATTTTTTTAATTACAGTTAATTTCGCATTATCTTTGTCCTTAAGTATGTTTTCTACTTCTGTAGTAGACTTTTTGCATATTCAAATATTTCCTTATATTCATCAAACTTAACAAAGAAATAATATTTCGCTAGTATTTCCATCATTTCTTTATCTTCTAAACAATCGATGTCCAATACAGCAGTATCTCTCATGATGATCGCATCAGCATGATCATTAAAAAATGTAGTAGGTTCTTTCTCTCGCAATGCATTTGGTTCATACACATAAATAGAAGCATTCATGTCATATACTGGAGGAGTTTCCTGTCTTGAAATATAATTTGCATGAATAACTTTTTCATAATATCCATTAATTTTTTTTGCCATATTAAAATATGGATTTTTACGAGCTGGTGAAAGGGAATAAACAACATCTGTGTCTCCCGCTCTCAGCTGCTTCACTTTAATTGCATTTAACACATCAGATAAAGTTCGCAAAGGTGAAGTTATATCTAAATCGATAACATAATCAAATTTGCACTTCCAATGTCCCTCTGCTTTGTTTAAGGTATCTTTAATTACAGTAACTTTCGCAACATTATCCCCTGCTAATTCAGATTCTCTATCAACGCACAAAATTTCTAATATTTGTTGATTCATTACCAAATCTTTCAACTGCTTACTATCTGTATTCAAAGCTACTTTATATTCATTTCCTTCTGATACTAATTGCTTGGCTGTTAGTGCAATTGCAGATAACGTATAATAAACCAAGGGAACTTCACAAAACATACTTATATTTTTATTTGCAAGTCCTTTCGAACCTGCTCTTCCACAAATTGTAAATAAATAATTCATTTTATCCTCCCAAAAGTGTTATAAAATAATTTATTTGCACATTCCAGATCGTTTGTATTTGGTTTTTTCCCTTGTATAATCTCCAAAAAATAAAGTAATTCTTCTTTTTGAAAATCATCTCTGCTTTCTTGAAATTCCACTATCTTATTTGTCCTTAAAAATTTTATAGAATTACATAACAAATCAACTTCTAGGGTATCTTTCTTAGTAAAAATTGTCATTTTTCTAATATCTACTCTGCCATAATAGTCCAAATAAACTTGGGCAATTATATTACTCATCTTTGCAATATATACTGACACATCATCGCTATCAATTTCCAAGGTAGATAACTTTCCACGAATATTATAAATTTCATCTATATCACCTAGCAGATAACTTAGATAATCTAACTCATGTATTAAATCCAAAGAGACTCCTCCGCCCTTTTTCTGAATAGCAGAATAACATTTCCTATAATCCGTGTTTGGCCGCCATTCTGGCAAGTACGAAGAACAAACTGCAATCGCAGATAGAATTTCCTCTCTTTTTACATTCTCTTTTATGTATTGAATAACTCTCTTATATCTTACCGGACACGCAACATAATATATACATTCTGGATTTATGCGAGTTAATTTTTCGTCAATAAATGCAAACAACGGTTTTTCAATAAATAAAGCTTTGGTACACCACTGCATCTTTTCAATCATTTCTCTATGCAGATAAGTAGGACTAGTTATAAATATTACATCATAGCCAACTGGCAATGTGTCATCATATTTATACACATTTCTTATGATTTCTTTAAACTCATTCGGTATTGATCGATCTTTATGCTGGATCCAATCAATTTCATATGTTTCTTTTCGATCATTTAATATTTGCGTCAAATTTCTTAAATGCCTACTTCCAATAGAACCTAATCCACAAAATGCAACTCTCCAATGTTTATTCATGTAATATATCCTCTTCTATTCCATCCATTATATCTAATACATGTTGATCTTTTTTAAAATCGTATATTGGTTTAGTACCATGTTCTATCTGGTCAAAGAATGCTGCTATTTCATTACTATATGCATCTTCTACAATATTTTTTGCATAATTACTGTTATGCTCGAAAGAATCATATAATAAGATTTCTTCTTCTTCCTTCGTAGAAATATTCAGTTCCTTCACTCCTGTAGGTGTTCCATCCCAAGTTAAATAAAGATCTTCACTAATCACTTCTAAGTTTATGGAAGATTTCCTTGCAACTACATCCATCATTACACACCCACGTGTACCATTTTCATGGTTAAAAATCATAAAGTATACATCCGGATAATCTAATTCTAATTTAGAAATCTTACTTTTCTCAACATGCCAGCTCACAATATCTCCAAAAGTCTCTGTCAACCATGGAAGCTCTCTTACAAGAATTTCTCTTACCCCATTGGTTCTTTTATCAAACACAAAAAAATCCTGTATTTTTTCCCATGGATGCCAGTCTGGTAGGTATTGCCCTACATGATAGAAATATGCAAACTGTCCCCCAACCTCATTTACTCGCTTTCTTATATATTTTATTTCTGAACGATATAAAAAGGTTGATGATAAAAACAATATTTTGTCATGCTCTTCTGCCAATTTTAGTGAAAGGTCATATCCATCAGAAACAACATTTAATTCAGTAAAAACATGAAGATTTTTTTTAAGGCATTCTTGAATAATTGCAGCATGCGATAACGGTGAAGCCGATACAAATGCCGCTGTACACCCTTTCTTTACAGCTTCATCTATTGATTCACATATTGTTATATTAAAAAGATCTTTTGCCTCTTGTTGCCTCTCCTTACTGGAATCAATTCCATATATCTCGATATTAGGATCATACTTTTTCATAAGCCTGATTCTTCGTTTTCCCATAGATCCCATTCCAATTACAACAACTTTCATTTCAATCTTCCTCCTTGAAATTTACATATTGAAATCAACAAACTTTTTCTGTAATTCAATATTCCAAATTTCTTCTCCCTGAAGCAAATCTATAAAATGTTTTGCACTATTCCCATCTCCAAATTCACTTCCGGTTATTTTATATTTTTTAACATCCTTTATGGCATTTAAAATATCTGATTTGTTTTCGCAAACATGTTGAATATTCTTGCTATTATTCAAAGTGTATCGTCTATTTTGTCTTGTTCCAATATCTATATCAGGTATGCCATATACACCAGCTTCACGTATCCCTGCGCTTGAATTTCCAATAATATATTCCGAATTTTTTAATAAAGATAAAAAGTATTCAAATTTTAGAGACGGAAAAAGTTTAAAATTTTCTAATCTGCTAAAACGCTTATATTCATTCAATATCACTTCAAATCCTTTATCATTGTTAGGATATATTACAATATAATTATTATTGGATTCGATTACCGCATTAACTACTTCACGGATATTATTCATCAGCATTTCATATTCAGTAGTAACTGGATGATACATTAAAATCGCATATTTTTTGAATCTGATCCCATAGCGTTTTTTTACCACTTCCAGTGCAGGCAATCTATTTGATAGCATGACATCAATATCAGGAGACCCTATAATAAATATATTTTGATTGATTTCTCCCATTTGAATCAACCGATCCTTTGCTTCCTGATTACACACCAAATGAATATGGGCTAATTTGGAAACTGCATGTCGTAACGATTCATCTATCGTACCGGACAATTCTCCTCCCTCAATATGTGCTACCAAAATATTATTCAGTGCTCCTACAGATGCTCCTGCAAGTGCATCTATCCTATCACCATGCACAACGATCATATCCGGCATAATCTTCTTTACATAACCAGTCAGATTACAGATAACATCGCCTAAATCATAGCTTGCAATTCTAGTATTGGCTAAACTATATGCAACATAGGTATTCTTATAATTATCCTTCAACACTTCTTTGTATGTATTTCCAAGCACATCAATCAGATGCATCCCTGAAACATAAATGTATGCCTCTAAATCTTCACTTCTTTCTACCTCTTTCATCAAAGGTTTCAATTTCCCATAGTCTGCTCGTGTTCCTGTAATAAATAAAATTTTTTTCATTTATTTCTCCAACATTGAATAATCAATATGTATATTTGCAGGTATATCCTTTTTTGCTTTCATTCCCAATAATTCGTTATACTTTTCAGCACGGATTTTCCCTGTGCCTGGTCTTTTTGCCCAGATATTCTTTTCGGTGAGTACCTCTCCTTTTTTTATAAATTGAGTACTCACTATTGTCGCAAATGCAAAATCTATCGTAACCTGTTCTTCTTTTAATGCTTCTTTTCTGCCACCACGCATTAAAGCGATTTCCGTTGTTCCTTGAATCAAATTTCTTAAACCATCTTCATCCATAGAACATAGAATATCTGGACCAACCCGATCCATTCTATCCGTAAAATGTCGTTCCAGAATAGATGCTCCTAATGCTGTTGCTGCAAAACATGCATGATTATTCAAGGTATGGTCTGATAATCCAAACGGAACATCTGGGAATGCCTCATGCATTTCTATCATTGCGCCTAATCTCACCTGTTCAGGTTTCGTCGGGTATAGATTCGTAGTATGCAGAAGTGCATATGGCACCTTGTATCTCTCCACTATCTCAACTGTCTTTTTAATAGATTCATTATTATTCATCCCTGTAGAAATAATCATCGGTTTTCCGAATTTTGCAATATGTTCGATCAATGGATAATGATTTGTTTCCCCTGAACCGATTTTATATGCCGATACTCCAAATCTTTCCAATCGATCCGCTGCCGCTCGTGAAAAGGGAGTACTTAAAAAAATCATTCCTTTTCTCTCCACATACTGCATAAGTTCAAATTCTTCTTCTTCAGATAACGAGGCATTCTTCATTATTTCATAAATGGATATATCTGCATTCCCAGGTATTACTTTTTTTGCCTCTGGTGACATTTCATCATCTATAACATGTGTTTGGTGTTTAACCACCTCTGCCCCTGCTCTGCACGCTGCATCAACCATTTCTTTGGCAGTTTTAAGACTTCCTCCATGATTGATACCAATCTCCGCAATTACCAACGGTTTTTGATCATATCCAATTTTTCTTCCTTTAATCTCCATTCCTTACCTCAATTTTATCTTTATTTTTCATTTACTATTTTCAGTAAATATACTAAGTAATCATGGATAATTGATTGATAATAAAGAATTATCCATCAGATAATAAAGAATTATCCATCTAATATTTTAAACAATGGTATAAATAGGATTAGAAAATTTCAGAGCAGGAAAAAACACCTGCTCCGAAAGAGAAATATGATTATATAAACTATTGAACTAAAAATTGTAGTGAATCAATGAACTATTCTTTCTGTACTTCTTCTTGTGAACCCTGATTTTCCTTGTCGTCTGCTTCTTCCGACAAAGTCTTGGAATCTTCCAAAGCTGTCTCTTGCGTAATTTCCTGCGAATCGGGAACTTGCTCCTGCGCCTCCTCCTTTACCTGAAAAACCTTCATTGTCCGGTTATCAATCTTGGGATTTAATTGGATCAATGCTTCCATGATCTCATCGGTACATTCTTTGGAATCAAAATCCACTTCGTAGAACATTTTTTCCGGATTTGACATACTCAAACGGTATACCTGCCTTTTCCCATTCATTTTCTGAATCACATGCCGGGACATATACCGAATAAAGTCAACCCGGACAAAATCCGTTTTTGCAATATGATTGATGATAAGATATTCCTCTGTCAGATAATAATCATAGTTATGACGAACCAGCCGGTTTTTTACCTGAGAACGGATCTCCTCGTAGACCAGTCTCCGGTCGCCGAATTCGCTAAGCGCACGGGCGGACGGATGGCGATAGGGCTGTATCGTCCATAAGACCGACAATATAATTATAGATATAGTCACAATATAAGGAATAATGATCAGCAGCCACATGAGGAAGATCTCCAGATGGGGATAGTCGATTTCACTTACCATAATAGGAAAAACGATGGATTCAAATGCTTCCTGATCCAAGCCCAGATCTTCTAAAAACTGTCCCTTCATAGCATCCAGCCCTGCGGAATTCTTTATCAGCTTTCCTTTTAGGTTTATATTTTCAAGAAACGGTTCCGGCTCTTTTGTTTTTATTAGAAAGAAGATGCATGAATCCTCCCAGAATGCATAGTAATAGGCACCTGTCTGCTTTTCGTCTTCATAGTAATCATATCCGGTATATTTTATATCCACATCGTTTATCTTTACGTTATAGCATTCCTGTCCATACCATTCTTCCATTTCCTGTAACGACCCTACCTGTCTACAGGTCATTTGGTATAGAATCGGATATTGATTCGTGATAAAACATATGATCCCAAAAATAATCAGAGTCGGAATGAGAATAGCTATTGTATTTTTAAAAAAGAGAAGATTCAGGCTTACCTGCTTCGTTTTTTGTTCTTTCATCGATTGTACACTCCTCACAGGCTTACTATACTACATCTTTTTCGTTCCTACAACTATTTGACATAACTTCCCTTTCCGTTTTATAATCAGTCAAGGCTCGCTTACAGGTGTTGACACACACACATACATACTACTGCCTGAAAAGCAGGGTTTTCTCTTATCTGATAAAGCATGGAAAGGAGCAGGAAATGGAAGCCTATACCAGCTTTGCACAGGTTTATGATGATTTTATGGACAATATCCCTTATGAAACAGGGTGCCGATACCTGTGCCGCCTGTTAGAACAATACAATATTCGAAATGGACTGGTGGCAGAGCTTGGCTGCGGTACTGGTACTCTGACAGAGCTGCTCTCTGCTTCCGGCTATGATATGATCGGGATCGACGCATCTGCGGATATGCTGGAACTGGCACAAGACAAAAAAAACGAATCCCATCAGGATATTTTATATCTGCTTCAGGATATGCGTGCATTTGAACTGTATGGAACTGTACGGGCATTTATCAGTTTCTGTGACAGCTTAAATTATATTACGGATCCGTCGGAACTGGAAACGGTTTTCCGGCTTGTAAATAACTATCTTGACCCGAAGGGCTGCTTTATTTTTGACGTTCATACGCCCTATTATTATCAAACGGTTTTAGGGGATACTACTATTGCGGAGGATCGGGAGCATCAGAGTTTTATCTGGGAAAACGAGGAGGACTTAGAAACCGGTATCCATGCTTCGACCCTGACTCTTTTTATAGAAGAAACTCCCACGCTATATCGTAAATATCAAGAAACACATTTTCAAAAGGGATACTCCCTATCCGAGATCCGGCAACTGCTGACAACAGCCGGTATGGAATATATTACCGCCTATGACGAGCTTTCCTTCAAAGCTCCCACACCGAAAAGCACCCGAATCCATGTCATAGCCAGAGAACAGGGAAAGCTGCTGTAAGAATCATAAAATAAAATGTAAGAAAGGACAACCTATCGTATGACTGATTATATTCTCCGGGGAACTGCTGCCGACAATCAGGTACGGTTTTTCGCTGCGACAACAAAAAATCTGGTGGAAACTGCAAGAGAAATCCATAATACAAGTCCTGTAGCTACTGCCGCTCTTGGACGCCTCCTAACTGCCGGTGCAATGATGGGAAGTATGAGTAAGAGCGATACCGACCTGACTACCCTGCAGATCAAATGCTCCGGTCCCATCGAAGGACTGATCGTTACAGCGGACGGAAACGCCAATGTAAAAGGATATGTCACCAATCCAAACGTAATCCTTCCTGCCAACAGTAAGGGGAAGCTGGACGTAGCAAAAGCATTGGACTTGGGCGTATTAAGTGTCATCAAGGATATTGGATTAAAGGAACCCTACGTCGGTCAGACCCATCTGGTATCCGGTGAAATCGCCGAAGATCTGACCTATTATTTTGCCACCAGTGAGCAGGTGCCAAGTTCCGTCGCTTTGGGCGTTCTGATGGAGCGTGATAATACGGTAAAGCAGGCGGGCGGTTTTATTATCCAGCTTATGCCTTATGCGGAAGAGACTCTGATCGCTTCTCTGGAAGAACGTTTAAAAGCCTTTTCTTCCATCACTTCTCTTTTTGAAGAAGGCATGACGCCAGAAACGATGATGGAACAGCTCTTTCAGGGCTTTCATATGCAAATCATGGATCAGATTCCCACTGCCTTCCGGTGTGACTGTTCCAGAGAACGGGTTACCCGTGCCGTCATGAGCGTAGGCCGTAAAGAGATTCAATCCATGATTGACGAACATAAGCCCATTGAGGTAAATTGTCATTTCTGCGGAAAGCATTATCTGTTCGACACAGAGGAACTGCAAAATATGCTATCCTGACTGGCCATTCCGCTTCGCACGCATACGAAGGGTCGGATCCAGTATCTTTTTCCGTATCCGCAGATTCTTCGGTGTGATTTCTAATAATTCATCCGTATCAATGAATTCCAACGCCTGCTCCAGACTTAAGATTCTGGGCGGCACTAACTTTAAGGCATCATCAGAGCCGGATGCACGGGTATTAGTCAGATGCTTGGTCTTGCACACATTCACTTCTATATCATCTGTTTTTCCATTTTGTCCCACAACCATGCCCCCATACACTTCTTCACCAGGGCCGATAAACAGGGTTCCACGTTCCTGTGCATTAAATAATCCATAGGTAATGCTGGTTCCGCTTTCATAGGCGATCAGAGAACCCTGATTCCGATACTGTATCTCACCCTTAAATGGGCCATACCCGTCAAAGATTGTATTGATAATACCGGTTCCCTTCGTAGAAGTCAAAAATTCACTTCTAAATCCAATCAGCCCTCTGGACGGTATCTGGAATTCCAGCCGGACGTTTCCATCCGACATCGGTGCCATTCCCTGTAACTCTCCTTTTCTCTGCGTCAGCATATTGATCACGGTACCGGAAAATTCTTCCGGAACATCTACGATTGCAATTTCCATCGGCTCCAGCTTTTTTCCACGTTCATCGGTTTTGTAGATGACCTCCGCCTTACTAACGGCAAACTCATAGCCCTCTCGCCGCATATTTTCGATCAACACCGATAAATGCAGCTCTCCCCGGCCGGAAACCTTATAGGCTTCAGTCGTATCGGTTTCTTCCACCCGGAGGCTGACATCGGTATTAAGTTCCCGAAACAGGCGGTCACGAAGATGACGGGAGGTAACATACTTTCCCTCTTTTCCTGCCAGAGGAGAATCATTGACTAGAAAATTCATGGAAATCGTTGGTTCGGAAATCTTCTGGAAGGGGATCGGTTCCGGTGCTTCCGGCGAACATATGGTATCGCCGATATGAATATCCGCAATTCCGGATATAGCAACGATGGAGCCGATTCCCGCCTCGGATACTTCTACTTTATTCAAACCGTCAAATTCATAAAGTTTCCCGATCTTTACCTTTTTAAGCTTATCCGGCTCGTGGTGGTTTACCAAGACCACTTCCTGATTCAGCTTCAGGGAACCGTTATCCACCTTTCCAACTCCAATCCTTCCCACATATTCACTGTAATCTATGGTACTGATCAAAACCTGTGTCGCAGCCTCCGGGTCCCCCTCCGGTGCCGGAATATGCTGTAGGATTGCTTCAAACAAAGGCTTCATATCCGTTCCCGGCTGCATTGGATCCAGGCTGGCAACCCCGGTCTTGGCAGAGGTATAGACAAAAGGACAGTCCAACTGCTTTTCATTTGCATCTAAATCCATCAGCAGTTCCAATACTTCATCGACTACCGCCTCCGGTCTGGCTTCCGGACGATCAATCTTATTGATGCAGACAATCACGCTTAAATCCAGTTCCAATGCCTTTTTTAATACAAATTTTGTCTGGGGCATGGCTCCTTCAAAGGCATCTACCACTAAAATAACGCCATTTACCATTTTCAGAACACGTTCCACTTCACCGCCAAAATCCGCATGCCCCGGTGTATCAATGATATTGATCTTTGTATCCCCATACATAACAGCGGTATTTTTGGAAAGAATGGTAATTCCTCTTTCCCGTTCTATATCGTTGGAATCCATCACACGCTCTGCCACCTCTTGATTTTCCCGAAACACGCCGCTTTGCTTTAACAGCTCATCTACCAGCGTAGTTTTTCCATGATCGACATGGGCGATAATGGCAATATTCCGAATATCCTCTCTTGCAATTTTCATAAATAGCCTTCTTTCCTAACTAAGTGTTTCGCATATCTCTGCAACGTGTAACATTCTATCATAGTGGATTATGCTTGGCAAGAACCAGATTCACCAAAGCCCTCTCCCAGTTTTCTCACCTTTACTCTGCCACCGACTTCCTCTGTTATCGCTTTTACAAACGCCTCATACACCGGCTGGTACACCTGCACTCTAAGACGGACCCGCTCCGTATAAATGGTCTCCTGAATCTTTGCATCGGTATTGGCAATCATGTATTGCAGTTTACCCAGATCTGTATATTCTATTTCCAGTTCTGCCTGTATGAATTTTCGTATCTGCCCTACAACGGAGGCTGAAAGTCCCGCCTTTGCCGCCTCGGTATATGCACGTGCCAGTCCGCCGGTTCCTAGTAGAGTCCCGCCGAAATACCGGGTGACAACAATACAGATATTCCGTATCCCGCTTCCCTGAATGACCTCCAAAATCGGTTTCCCCGCTGTTCCCTGTGGTTCCCCGTCATCGGAAAACCGCAAAAGGGGCTGGCTTCCTACTCCTATGGAATATGCATAGCAATTATGCCGGGCATCATAGTGTTTTTTCCGGATTTGCTCAAGAAAGGCTTCTGCTTCCTCCTCTGTCGCTACAGCCGACGTGCAGCTGATAAAACGGGATTTTTTCACGATAATCTCGTCCTGTCCGCCCTTTTTTAATACCAGATATTCTTCCATTCCGGATTCCTTCCCTTTCATATGTGCTTTCATAGGTATTCTTTCATCTTTCCTTTCAGTATAGACACTCCCATTCCGGAACGCAATTCCAATCCGTATAAAATCTTTCAAAAAAGTGAAAAATCTGAACACCTTCAAACTTTTTCTTTATTTCAACAAGCGAATTTGTTATAATAGAGAAGATGTGATTCAAGTAAACATAGAGGGTGTCCGTTTTCATGAACGGGTTCCATATAAGGAGGCACATTTATGAACTTCAGCAAATCGGAAACAATCAAGAAACAAAAGCACCTTGTTTCCAAAGCAAGTAAAAATAAAGAAAAAGTGAAAGTATCCCTGTTTAAGGCTGTTTTGGTCTGCTTTGTCGCAGTCATTGCTATCGGTATCGGTGCAGGCTTCGGTATGATGAACGGAATCTTAGACGACGCACCCAGTATCGATGATATTAACGTAGTACCGGAAGGATTTCAGACCTGTATTTACAACCAGGATGGCGAGTTGATCACCACTCTGTCCATGATTGATTCCAACCGGGAATATGTATACTATCGTGAAATCCCGCAAAACTTGATCGATGCATTTATTGCGATTGAGGATGAACGGTTCATGCAGCATAACGGGATTGATATCCGTGGTATTTTTCGTGCTGCCTATGAAGGCATTGCAAATGGTTTTCATTTCAATCAAGGTGCCAGTACAATCACACAGCAGCTAATCAAAAATGAAGTATTCAACGTAGGTATGGACGAAGATACCTTTATGGAATCTCTGGAACGTAAGATTCAGGAGCAGTATCTGGCAATCGAACTGGAAAAGCGGCTCTCAAAGGAACAGATATTAGAATACTATTTAAACAGCATCTATCTGGGACAAGGCTGTCATGGCGTACAGACTGCTGCACAGACTTATTTTGGAAAAGATATGTCGGAGCTGACGGTATCCGAATGCGCTGTCATCGCCGCCATCACGCAGAATCCATCTGCCAACGATCCCATTGTTTATCCGGAAAATAATGCTGAACGCCGCCAGCGGGTATTGAATAAGATGCTGGATCTGGAGTTTATCACTGAGGCAGAGTATGATGCCGCCTGTGCAGACAGCGTCTATTCCCGTGTGAAATCTACCCATGACACTGCGGTGGAGGAACGCAAGGTCAACTCCTATTTTATTGATTCTACGATCAATGCACTGACTGACCAGTTGATGAACGAATATGGATATACTAAGCAGGAAGCTACCAATGCGATCTACGCCGGCGGCTTATCTGTCTACATCACGCAGGATCAGGATATTCAAAACATCTGCGATACAGTCTTAAACGACCCGGAAAATTATCCGGCGACTGCCCAAGTAGCTTTATCTTATCAGCTGACGCTGGTGGACAAGGACGGAAATACGACGAATTTCAGTACGAATCACCTGTTAAATCATTTTAAGGAAAAGACAGGCAACGCTAATTACTCTCTGATCTACTCGAATGAAGAGGCTGCCCGTGCCGCTGCCGATGAATTCAAGGCAGATATGCTGGCAGAGAATCCGGATCTGACCGAACTAATGGAGACCTATGATACCACGATACAGCCGCAGATTTCCTTCTGTATCATGGATCAATCAACCGGCTATATTAAAGCAGTAGTAGGCGGACGTGGGGAAAAGAAAGGAAACCTGACCTTAAACCGTGCTGACTCCAGCCGGCAGCCCGGCTCCTGCTTCAAGGTACTGGCTGCCTTTATACCGGCGCTGGATGCTTCCGGTATGACATTAGCCACTACCTATGAAGATAAACCCTTTAACTACGCCAATGGCAGACCGGTCAGCAACTGGTGGCGCGGCAGTTATCGTGGCTTTAATTCCATCCGAGACGCTATCCGGGATTCCATGAATGTTATTGCAGTCCAGACCATTACCGATGTCACACCGGATGTGGCCTTCCAGTATCTGACAAATATGGGCTTTACAACCTTGGTGGAATCAGAGACTTATCCTGACGGAACGGTATATTCAGATATTCAACAATCTACTGCACTAGGCGGTATTACCAACGGAATCACTAATGTAGAGATTACTGCCGCTTATGCTTCAATCGCTAACACCGGTGTCTATACGGAACCGATTTATTATACCAAGGTTTTGGATCATGAAGGAAACATACTGATCGATAATCAGCCGGAAACCCGGCAGATCATGAAGCCTACTACCGCATGGCTGATCAATAATGCCATGAAGGATGTTATCACCAGTGGTACCGGTGGTTCTGCCCGTCTATCCAGCGGAATGCCGGTTTCCGGTAAAACAGGAACTACCTCCAGTGACTATGATCTCTGGTTCTGTGGCTCCACCCCTTACTACACAGCTTCCATCTGGCTGGGTTATGATATTAACACTTCCCTTCCATCGGGGAGCGGCAGCCTGCATACCAGAATGTGGGCAAAGATCATGGATCAGATCGTAGAACTGGAAGGGCAGGAGATCAAAGACTTTCCTAAGGTAGATGGCATCACCAGTGCAACGGTATGCAGAACTACCGGTCTGCTGCCAAAGGAAGGCTGTGAAACAAGAACCGAATATTTTGCGGTAGGTACTGTGCCTACTATGACCTGCGGGGAGGAAACTGTTGAGATGTGTGAAGAATCTAATCTTCCGGCTACGGATACCTGTCCAGCAAAATACAGTCTGACTTATATTCGGCAGGAAGATGGCTCTATCTATATTCCATATGCATATCATGACCGGAATTTTACCGAAGGCTTTGAAACGCAGACCTGTCCGCTTCATCCGGCTTCGGATTCCACTGAAGCGACTACAGAAAATACAGACACCTATCTGATTAGTTCCTCTGTAAACGGCACCGGAGGTACCATCACGGAAAGTGCAAGAGTACCACGAGACGGTTCCAAGACCTTCTTTATCACACCGGCGACCGGTTATATGATCTCGGATGTTTTAGTCGATGGCAGAAGTGTCGGCATCGTTTCCAGCTATACCTTTAAGGATGTACGTCAGCCTCATTCCATTACGGTTAAATTTACCGCTCAAGGCGGCGGAAATGCAACTGTCGCTCCGCCTCCGTCCAGTGAAACCACACAGGCTCCGCCACCATCAAGCGAGACGACACCGCCTTCCACAGAGCCAACCTCTGCTACGGAAAATTCAGCGGCAGAATAAAACTTCTGTCAGCAGATAGCATCCATGAAAACCAAAGGCTGTTCAAAGAATTCATATTGACAGCAATGAAACAGGAGGCGTTACTGTAGTAATCGGTAACGCCTCCTTCCATCTATATAAAAGAATAAATCCTAGGAATCTATTCCATTACTTTTTCATCTTTGGTTGAAAGATCAAAGAAGCAAGATAAGAAAAAATCAAAGCTGCTGACGTCCCGACTGCCGCCATTGTAAAGCCGCCTCGAAACAGCCCGATAAAACCATCTGTATCAACCGCTTCCCGGATTCCTTTCCACAGGTTATATCCGAAGCCAGTCAACGGAACAGATGCTCCGCCGCCGGCGAACTTTAAGAATGGTTCATATATCCCTAATGCTCCTAACACCGCACCGATGCATACCAGCGTCACCATGACCCGTCCCGGCAGCATCTTTGTAGTATCCATTAGTATCTGTGCCAGAACACAGATTCCCCCGCCAATAAGAAATGCCCACACATAATTCATACTTAACACCCCCGATTCTCTATCATAACACCATGGGCAATACCCGGAACCGTCTGCCCTTCATTAAAGCTGACCGTAGAAAGCAGCGCACCAGTTGGCACGAATAATACCCGGTTCCATTCTCTGGTTTTCAGTTTGTCCATAATATATCCTGCTAATGTTACCGCCGAACAGGCACAGCCTGAACCGCCGCTATGCGTATCCTGTTCGCTGTTGTCAAATATTTCAATTCCACAATCCATATGCTGATCCAGGATGTCGTAACCGTTATCATTTAGAAGTTTTATCAGGATTCCTTTCCCTACTTTTCCCAGATCACCGGTGATGATCCGGTCATAATAATCCGGCTTGATATTAAAATCCTGTAGATTCTGATAAATGACAGAAGCCGCCGCCGGTGCCATAGCCGCCCCCATATTCATAGAATCCCGAATTCCATAGTCCGTGATCACACCAGTCGTGATTCCGGAAATCACAATGTCTCCTGTTTCTTGTGACAATACAAAGGCACCACTTCCGGTAACCGTCCAGGTAGCACTAAGGGGACGCTGATTTCCATATTCCAGGGGAAATCGAAACTGCTTTTCTGCGCTTCCAAAATGGCTGGAAGCAACGGCAAGCACCTGCCTGGCATATCCTGCCGCAACTGTCATAGCTCCCAGAGACAGAGCTTCGCCGGCAGTCGAGCAGGCACCATACAGACCAAAAAGCGGAATATTCATATCCTTCAGGCCAAAGGTAGATGCAATTAGCTGTCCCAGCAAGTCTCCGGCAAAAATATATCGGATTTCCTCTTTTTTCAATCCGGATTTCTCGATTGCTTTCTGACAGGCCTGTCGAACCAGCTCACTTTCTCCTTCCTCCCAAGAATCTTTTCCCAATGTCGGGTCCTCTATGATACAATCAAAATAATCCTTCAGCGGGCCTTCTCCTTCTTTTTTTCCTACGATTGAAGCAGTACTTAAGATACATGGCGGATGTTCAAAGGCTATACTTTGTTTTCCTATTGCCTGCTGCATACGTTCACCTCCATAATCGGAATTCATTTTACAATTCAATATTTAGTATTCCGAAACTGAAGCATTCTATGTGAAATTTTCAAGGAATCTTCTGCCTTTATCTGGGATTTCTTCCAAATAAAAAAAGAACTTTCGTTCTTTTTTATTTGACTTCATCTGCCATTTATTGCACTTTTACAATCCTTCGTTTCATTTGCCATACCGAATCCAATAGCGCTTATACAGGCAAAAACTTAATCACAAATGTTACTACACCCAGAACCGTAAGCAGAATACCAACCGTTCGATTTAGCTTTATTTCATTACATTTATTGGCAAACCGGGCCGCCCAGATTGCACCGACCACCGTAAACACCATACAGACAACTAATGCTGTAAGATTAAAAGTGCCGCTCATGCTATAATGGCTGACTGCTCCTGTAAGGGCGATCAGCGTCATGATCATCGTACTGGTTCCGACTGCGGTCTTTAAATCATATCCAAGCATAACGGTCAGTACAAAGAGCATCATAGCTCCACCGCCAGCTCCTGCAAAACCGCAGATAATGCCGATAATCACACCTGCGCCGATGGAAAACAACAACATGGTACTCTTTTTGTGATGAATTTTATCGGTCTTTTCTTTCGTAATAGGACGAAACATAAACTTTAGACCCAGATAAACCGTTGCCAGCATGGAATAAATCCCGATTCCATCCGGTGAAATAACGGAAAACCGATAACCGGCATAGCTTCCTGCCACTGTAAAAACAAACGCAGGTCCCATGATCAAAAGTCCACGTTTTATATCAATATTCTTATTCCGGTAATATGTATATGCGGATAGGGCAGAGGCTAAAACGTCCGAGGACAAGGCAATCGCTACCGCATCATAGGAATCCATTCCACCTAAGGATACTAAGATCGGAGTTATTACAACCGCTGCTGATAAACCCGCCAGTCCGGTAACAATTCCGGCGCCTAGACCTGCAATTATATACAAAAAAATAAAATACATGAAACTGTCCTCTTTTCAAACACTTCATGTATTTTATCACTTATAATTCCATTTTACCAGAGTTTTCATCATTTTCCCCGTTATTTCTGATTTTCTTAATAATATTTTAATATTATCCTTTCGGTGCTTTTGAAGCTGCCGCCATCCATTCCGAAAAACAGTCCGCAATACAGTTTAGCAGCTGTGATGGTTCGATTGGCTTTGAGATATATTTAAACAAACCTGTCATCCCTTCCCCCTGCCTGTCCGTCTTTCCTTCTGTCAATACAAGTATGGGAAACTCCTGCTTGGATTTGCCTACCAATGCCTCTGCTTCGGAGGCATCCTTTAAGGAAACCGAATCACTCCAGATAAGCAGGTCTGTAGAACGGGTTTTCAAATAGTCTATTGCAGATTCCGCAGAAGGAATGACCGCTACCTTATAATACGCTTTTAGATAAAGCTTTACTTTTTTCAAAAAATCAATGTCTGAATCCACAATAAGAATCGTTTTTTCTTCACTATCCAGCGATAATCCGGCGCATATCTCCCGTACCCGCTCCAGCAGGACATGACGTTCTACAGGCTTTGTGATATATCCGGCTGTTCCCATTGTTGCACACCGTTTTACGGTATCCATATCGGTTCTTCCGGTAAAGAAAATGACAGGGAGCTGTTTTCCTTCCGGACTTTTTCGTATCAATTCCAGCGTAGCAAACCCATTCACTCCCGGCATTTCAATATCCAGCAGCAACAGATCAATCTTTATCTCCGTAACGATGTGAACTGCCTGCATACCTGACAAGGCTCCGATCACTTCGTAATGCTCTTCCTCCAGATAACGCTGTACGGTTTTCAGGCATACCATATCATCATCTACAACCAGAATCCGTTTTCCCATTCAACCACCCCATTTTTCATTTTACCTGTTTGACTGCTTACAGAACATACATTTCATGAACCGCCTGCCGCCTCGTTTGCCATATCCTCAAATTTTTCTACTGTTTCAGCAATGTTTTCTCCCGCTCCAATTTCCTGAAGCATATTCCACCACGCTGTCCGAGCATCCGCCCAGCCGGGTGTTATCTGATAATAATCTCCCATATATTGCCCAAAAAGTGAATATTCCGCCATCAACTCATCATTCGCATACAAATCCTTCATATCTCTTACCGGAAACTGCGTTGATGTCAAAACTGCCCGTGAATACTGGGCGTCATCGGTTGTCATAAATCTAATAAACGTCTTAGCTGCCTCTAGCTTTTCCACATCTCCATTATCAAAGATCCCAAAGCCCCAGATACCGCCTTGCAGACAGGGTTCACCACTATCCGTAGGAAAGGTCATGGGAAGTATATCAAAATTCCGACTGGGATTTTCCATCGTCCGCTCTACCTCAATGGAAACATTCCAGCAAAATGTCATGGCAACCTCTCCGTTACAAAACCGATCAATACTATCCCCACCGGACATATCCGTCTGAAAATCAATTCCGTCTATATCATAAAGCAATTCTAATGCCTGTATATTTTCATCACTGTTAAACACATATGCAGTATGCTCTTTATTCGTAAAAGCACCTCCATAAAGATTTGTCACCAAAGCACGGGTTCCCTGATCTCCTCCCTGTCCGCCGCAGTATACATCTCCTATCTCCTCTTGGCCATACGCCTGCAAAGCTTCTACCGCATGGATAAAATCCTGTGTTGACCATGTACGATTTTCCTCGTCAATGTACTGCAAAGCCCCTGCCGCTTCAAACATATCCCGATTGATCGCCATACAGTGCGTAGTCATACTTACCGGGAAAATATAGTACTCACCATTATGATACCGGCTCGCCGCTCTCACCGGTTCAAAAATCTGATCTGCCGTCTTGTCTTCCCACAGGTCTGATAAGTCCGCCATCAGTCCCCTGCTGCCCCAGTTTGCAACCAGACGTTCCGGCCCTTCCAAAATCAAATCCGGCTTCTGTCCGTTTTCAATGGCTGCTTCTACCTTGTCATCTCCCGTATCATAATCCAGATATTCTACTGACACATGATATTGAGGATATTGATTGTGAAACGCCGTTATCAAATCAGCCACCTTCGTTGGATTCGCCCAGCCTCCTACCGGATAGGTCCATAAGGTAAGCTCTGTTTTTTCCTCTGTCCCGGTGGTATCTGATACAGGTGGTTGCGTGGTTACAGAAGGCTTGTTACTGTTACAGGCAGACAAGCTGATGCATAGCATAACAGCAAGCAGCAATACCATTATTTTTTTCATTGAATACTCCTTTCCATAAACAAGCAATTACAAATATCGTTCCAACACCTTGGTTACCTCTTCCATATCAATAGGCTTAGCAACATGGGTATTCATCCCACAATCCAGACATTTTTTTACATCATCGGAAAAGGCATCCGCACTCATGGCAATAATCGGTATGGAAGCGGCATCCTCTCTTTCCAGACTTCGAATTGCTTCCGTGGCTTCATATCCATTCATAACCGGCATTCGGATGTCCATAATGATCGCCTGATAATAACCGATAGGAGAACGTTGAAATTCTTCCAGACAAAGTTTTCCATCTTCTGCTCTCTGAATGTCCAGACCCAAAACAGAAAGCAGCTCTTTCGCAATCTCCCAGTTCAGATCATTATCCTCTGCTAATAGAATTCTCTTACCGCTAAAGTTTGTTTGCGGCTTTTTCTGCTTCGATTCCGCTTGTTCCCCTGACTCTGCAAATTGTACCAGATAATCATATAGATCTGAACGAAACAGCGGTTTTTGTATGAAACCGTCTATTCCGGCATCTTTTGCTTCTTCCTCGACTTCTTTCATATTTTTAGCAGAAATCAGCAAAATCCGGAACTGTCTGTCATATCGTTTTCGCAGTTCTCTTGCAATTTCGATTCCGTCCATACCCGGCTGATTCCAATCCAGTAAAATAAAATCAAATTCTTCCTCTTCTAGCATGTGAAAGGCAGCGTCCGACTCCGTCGTCCAGCGGACATGTATTCCGAGGCTGTTCAATGTCGTTCCTGCGCTTTCGCACAGCTTTTGATCATCATCTACCAACAGAATCTTCCATTCCGGCAGCATCTGTCTGTGTTCTTCTTCCGATGCCTTTTTCAGATTTAACGTAATGTGGAATTCCGTTCCCTGCCCCGGTTCACTTTCAACCGCTATCGTACCATTCATAGCATCTACGATATATTTCGTAATTGCCATACCCAAGCCGGAGCCTTCGGTTTTCTGCACTCTGGCGCTGTCCTCCCGTGAAAAGGATTCAAAAACCTTGTCCTTAAATTCCTTCGACATACCAATCCCGTTATCTTTTACGATTATATGCACAGATACCTGATCGAATTGGGGAACCAGTTTTCCTTCATACATAGAAATCTGAATCTCTCCGCCTTCCGGCGTAAATTTTATAGCATTCCCTAACAGATTCAAAAGTACCTGATTTAACCGAATGCTGTCACAATATACATTTTCAACCGGCATATCATACATATATGCATCCAGCCGCTGTTGCTTTGCATGGATCTGCGGCTGAACGATATTCACAACTCCATGCATAATATCCTGAAGGGATAAAAGCTCCATGCTAAGGTTTAATTTCCCGCTCTCAATCTTAGACATATCCAGTATATCATTGATCAAACCAAGCAGATGCTTACTGGATAATTCTATCTTTTTCAAACAATCTTGTACCTGCTGCTTATTATCAATATTAGCAGAAGCTATGGTAGTCATTCCCACGATACCATTCATCGGCGTCCTTATATCATGGCTCATATTGGAAAGAAACTCACTTTTTGCCCTGCTGGTCTCCTCTGCAATTTTCCGGGCTTCCTCCAGTTCCCGTACCTGTCTTCTGGTCAAAATAATATATCCTATAAAAATGATTATCAGAAATATTAAAATCAGCGTACAGCTTCCGATCGCAGTCTGATTCCATTGATGATTCAAGGTATCCACCGTTTCATCCAGCCTGCTGTAAGGCATAAACATAAACAAGTACCAATCTGAATATGGAAGCTTCGTACAGTACAGATACCGTCGTTGTCCATAAATCATAAAGGTATTGGAATAATCCCCATTCTCCTTCATTACCTCCTGCAAAGTCGTCAGATATTGCTCCGGTGTCAGCTCGCCTACATTTTCATAATCATTTCTTACCCGGTCAAAATAGTTGTCCTCATCTACGCTACTATCCTTGATAATAAAACTGCCATCCCGCCGGATGATGAAATGATAACTCGTTGTTTCTCCTGCTCCTAATGAGAGAGTTTCCCTGATATATTCCAGCGGCAGCGCTGCCACCAATGCTACGCTTTCCTCACCGTCCAACATAGGATATTTTGCCGGTATCCCCATCAGCACGACACGGTTACCTTCTGAATCCGTTCCGACTGAAAGCTTCTGTTCTCCACTGCTCAGAGAATATAAAAATGAATCCTTATCCTCTATCTCCAGCTGATTTCCATAAATCATTTCAAAACTGCCATCTTTACCATAAAACGCAAGATAGTCAAAGCCTCTTGCTCTTGCACTATAGCTCAGTTCTACACGCATAGACGGATTATCCGCCGCACTTTGCGGCGGAACGAAATCTACAAGTGCCGCAACCTGTGACAGCCGCAGCTCCGTAGTGGTGCCAAAATGCAGTGCCACCTGTTTACACATTCCGGACATATAGATTTCCCCGATTTCTCCGATCGCTTTTTCACTTTTTCGATTCATTCTCACAGTCTGTATAATAAAAATCCCAACACACAGCACCGCAATCAACACGCAGCTAGTGATGATGAAACGAGTGATTCGATTCTTCATTTCTCTTTATCCTTCCAACACAAGAAAAATACAGCATTTCATATAAGAATATATAAAATAGTTTAACATATATACGGTAGTATAGCAAGTTTTCAGAGTATTCTTTCTTGCAAAACTCTGTCAAATCAAGTATCTTAACAGTATAACCGTAACTGTCATAGATAAATCTGCGATAGGGAATAGAAAAATAAAGCAATGCTCCCTATGAAGCTGCATGGAAGGATGTATACTACTATGAAGCAAATTATATTCCATATACCGAAATACGAAGAAAATCAAATCTACGAAAAAATCTGTCAGGCATTTGAACTCTTACAAGTCGAAAAGGACCTAAAACCAGATATGAAAGTCCTGTTAAAGCCTAATCTGATCATGGCACGGAAACCGGAATCTGCCGCTACCACCCATCCCCTGATCGTAAGCTCGGTGGCACGCTGGCTGTCTCAACACGGAATCACACAGGTTTTGATTGCGGAAAGTCCCGGTGGGCCTTATACCGCCGAGCATCTGAAAACTGTCTATCAGGTATGCGGTATGCATGCGGCCGAGCCTTATGCCAAACTGAACATGGAGTTTGGATTTGAATCTGTCCCTACGCCTGAAGGTTTTGTAAATCATACCTTTAATCTTATAAAGCCAGTCATAGAGGCGGACTATATCATCAATCTGCCGAAACTGAAGACCCATGCCATGACCGGCTACTCAGGGGGGATCAAAAACCTGTTTGGAACGATTCCCGGTCTCCAGAAACCGCAGCTGCATTACCGGTTCCCGGATATTGAGGCATTCTCGAATATGCTGCTTGAACTTTCTTTGGTAGTGAAACCGCAGCTGACCGTAATCGACGGTATCTGTGCCATGGAAGGAAACGGGCCAACAGGCGGCACGCCGTATTCTTTAGGACTTCTTCTGGCATCCCGTGATATGTATACGCAGGATTCTTTTGCAGCATCCATTATGGGACTTGATCCTATGTCCATCGTCATGCTGCGTCAGGCAAAGGAGCATGGGCTGATCCATCCGGAAGAATTAGAACCGATAGGCGATCCGATTCCGCAAGGACTAGTCCCCTTCCAAAGACCAGATACCTCCAATCTGGACTTTTCATCTAAGGTTCCGGGATTCTTACAGAAACCTTTTACAGCTATGATGAAACGAGTCCTGAAATCATATCCCAAGCTGGAACCGGAAAAATGTATTGGCTGTGGAAAATGTGCGGAAAGCTGTCCGGCAAATATTATAGAAATCCGAGATAAAAAAGCCAGATTCCGAAAAAAAGGCTGTATCTCCTGCTTCTGTTGTCAGGAAATGTGTCCTATGAAAGCAATCGCAGTAAAAAAAGCGATTTAAAGTTTTCAAATATCGGTGAAACTGCTATACTACAATATAGTAACGAAAGAAAGGATAAGACTATGAATAAACAATGTCCGGTCTGCGGATACCCTTGCGAAGATACCGCCGCTTTTTGTCCCACCTGCGGTTTTATTTTTCCAAACCAAAAGCCGATAAATGCTGTTTCTCCTGGTTCGGGCCAGCATATACAGGTACAGCCAGCAAAGAAAAAAGACAAAACGCTTTGGATCGTTTTGGGAATCGTAGGCGGTGTTCTTCTATTGCTTTTTATTCTTTTTTTGATTATATTCTTCGTATTGTTAAATCGGTTGTCATCCAATCAGACATTGACTAATCCTGTTCATCCTGATCTAACGATTTTTGAATCTGATAAGGATATGCAGGAATACTATTATGATGATTATGACCATGCCAGCTTTCAATCGGAGTCGTTTGTGGATACTACAACAGAAGAACCGACAACAACGGAAGAATCTGTTACGACGGAGGAACCAGCCGCATCGGAAGGAGCTGATCAATCATGAAACGAAAAATCAGAAGCCTGTGCATAAAATCCATACCTGCTTTTTGCCTCTTATTCGTGTTTGTTCTTGTCTTATGTGGTTTTCAAGCGACTTCGCTTCCAATCACATCGGTAACCAAAAAAGATGAGATTCCATTTACGATCACTCCTACAGGAAGTGCCGGTTATCTGAACGGTTCTACCGTACTTGTCAGTCTGTTTATTGAAGACCCAAAGTCTGCTTGGACGGAAGAAGATCAGCGTTTAGTCATGTCCAAAATGGATATAGCAAATGATTTTCTAGTAGAAGAAGGACTGACTTATGATAAGACCGTTGATTTGATCTATGACATCTATGAACATCCGGATCTGGCGTATCAGGTCACATATTCAGACGTTATTCGAGATGATGACCGTTCCTCCCTTCAACTATTGGATTATATCACAGATTATATCAATACGCAGATTCCCAGTCAGGCTATAATGGAACAATACGGAGTAGACAGTATTGGTTATATGTGTTTCCTGAATAAAAGCGGTGTTTCCTATACATTTCCTTATTATGAGGACGATTCGGATATTTATTATTATGAAACCTGTTTTATATTTTTAAAATGTGATGGGGATTATGAACCGCCTGCTGTTTATGCCCATGAAATGCTGCATTTGTTCGGTGCCAGAGACCTATATGCCACCAATGAAACAGATGGCATCACAAAACCGTTTGTACAGTATATCGAACAGCAATACCCGAATGAGATCATGCTGACTACCTATGACGAAAACCAGAATAATGTACAGGATCATGTGAGTAACGATCTGACTGACATTACCGCATATTTTATCGGATGGCTGGACACGATCCCAGAGCTGGAAGAGTATCCCAGCATTTATTATGAATACCCTGCCAGCTTCGGCGATGTGGAAGACACCACAGGTGATTATAGTGAATACTCTGCAGGAGATGATGAAAGAGGCGGCCGATGGGGTGCGGATATTGATGCGGATACCAGTTCCTCCAGTACGACTGAAGAGGAATATGCCGTAGATAAAGAACTGGACTTTAATAACAGGCCCAGCCTTTTACGATTGATCCTCCGTATACTGGATTTGATGTTTGGGAATTAAATAAAAGAAAGGTATAAGAAACATGAAATATATTTATAATAAAATCAAATGGATATTATTAAAATACTATTCCAAGATTATGAAAACACATACTACTAATAAGACTTATGCAATTTGCTGTTCTTTCAATAAATTACCTTATCTGTGTTTAAAAATAATGTTATTACGAAAGGATATTTTTATTAAATATTATTTGACAGATGAAAACATCAACGAAACAGTTGAAAATGATGAAATTAAAATAATATCTTTTGAAGAATTAAAAAAGTTATCAGAGAATAACAGCATAAACGGAGTTATTTTATCAGCTGCCTATGCAGATCATACAGTAAATAATAGTATATGGGGACGGGCAAAGAAACTATATCGATATGGAATTAAAGATGTACTTTGTATTCCTGCAACATTAGAATGGACACCTATATACAAAATGGCAAAAATAGATAAAAAAAATTTTATTACTGATATAGAACAATTTTCAGAACCGCTTGTTGTGAAGTTTCTTGCTTATGAAGGATGTAATTTGAATTGTTCCGGTTGTACACATTTTGCTTCTATTAATCAAAACCCCAAAATGATGACAGTTGATGAGTTAAATAAAGATCTTCTACAATTAAAGAAAAAATTTGGTTACATAAAGTGCATTCAATTTTTAGGTGGGGAACCTCTAATGAATCCACAATTAAGTTTAATGATCAAAAAAGTACGCAAAATATTTCCGTATGCCCAGATAAATGTTTTAACTAACGGGCTTTTATTGATGAATACTTCCAAAAAACTTTTGAATGTATTAAAAAACAAAAAAACATTAGTTTTTATTACGCAATATAAACCGGTTACAAAAATCTTACCGGACATAACAACAAAACTGGATAAGAATAGAATAAAATATGTGGTAACATCCAAAATAGAAAATTTTCGGATACAATACAACCAAAATGGTACGGGCGACGCAGTTAAAAATTTTGAAAACTGTCCTGATTGGGCATGTCATACAATTGTGAACGGTAAAATAGGTGGCTGTTACTACGCTGGTTTGGTCAAATATGCTAATATTTTTTGGAATCTTAACATTCCAGGCGAACAGTATATGTATGATTTGTATTCGGATGAATACACAGGAGCACAATTATTAAAAAAGCTTACTTCTGTCACACCACTGTGCAGCTTTTGTAATGGTATTCCGTCTCCCACTATACCGTGGAGATGCGTTGCTAAAGATCCAGTTATAGCCGATTGGTTTTACAATTAATCAGTCATCCATAAATAGGCTTTCGTTCCTGAAATATTGTTTCCTTTAATTTGTTCCAAATCCCGCTGCTTCATCAGCTTTACGAGAATGTATACCTATTCTTAAAAAAATGAAAGAAACTATGCTCCAAATAATAAATCCAAGAATCAAAGTCTTTTCCTCCCCAAGCGCTGTTTTGCTTCACCATATAATACGGTTGCCCTTCATGATACTAGATTTCATTTACATTCCGGTACTTTTTAAATAGTTCTAAAAATTGCTCTGCCCTATTTCCCCATGTATGGTTTTCTTTTGCCCATTTATAACCATTTTGGGCAATCCGTTCCGCCTCGTCTAAATGTTCTAAATAATATATCACCTTCGACGGTACTTCCTGCAACGCCTTCAATGAAAACAAAATCAACTTTTCTTCTTCTAAATTCGCTTCCCGAAAATAACGTGTTTCATCACTTACCACCAATGCTCCATTCAACAATCCGCACACGGGTCTATCATTCATTTCCACTTTATTCCACGGAGAAGTATTTATAACAATCTGAGCGTCTGCATATATATCCAGCATTTCACGATAATTCACCGGCGGATGGCAATGTAATAAATCTTTTCTGGTGCAATTTAATTGCTCCCAATTGCCTGAACCATATATTTCTACAGGAATTCCTGCGTCCACAAGCTGTTTGATGACCATCTCACGATAATATCCTCGAATGCATGCCTCTGCATCATCACAAGCGGACAAGAGATACGTATACTTGTCATCATCGAATGAACAGCCAATAGAATCCAAGACTTTATTATAAATTTCTTCCATCGTGCGATCAGGATGATTTATTCCCTCATCGATCATGTAATATAATAGTTCAAGTATTTCCTTTTTTTCTTCTTTAATCTTTTGCAATATGGCTGAGCAATTTGGATATGTTCCGCAAAACACCACCGGATATTTGCGTTCTGTAAAAGGTCTTGTACTGTTTGCTCCTTCCACTCCACCTTCCATCACCACATCCGCTTCATGACTTAACGAATAATGTCTGTCCACATACCCCTTATGATCACTGTCGAATACAATACAATGCTGTTCACGAGAACGTTTAATTCTCTCATCATGCCACAGAGGATGATCTACATAATATGTATAGATCGGCATATTAAAATACTTCTTTATTACAGTGTCTGTTTCATCAAACAATCCACCATTTATAGAAAAACCAGCATCATAATGGTTCTGTAAAATATAATCCCTGTAGCTCTTATCGCCCCCATATTTTAGTATATCAACTTTTACTCCCAGAGTTTCCCAAGCTTTTATCAACTCTTCTTCAAAAACGTTCAGCGCATCATATTGGTTAAAATCAACAGCCCTTACTAATATTCTAAAATCTGATGTTTTATCCATCTGCTTTTCCCCTTTTACTCACACTTTTACCGTCTATTTTTTGATTTTAATAAAGAGGGTTTCTAAACAAATGCAGTTTAAGAAACCCTCTTATATAAAACATTATTATCTGTTAACTAATTAGCATTTATCTGCTTTTCTGCTATTCTTCCTATCTTATCTTCCTAGACTTACCTCCGAAGAAAATGCACATACCAACCGCAGAGCTTAGTAAGAGGACAATACAGATCATCAGCCTACCGCTGGCAACATCACCTGTCTTAGGAGATGAAAGCACTTCCTGATTTGTCTGAGACTTAGTAGGTTCCGCAGCTGCAGCAGATGCTACACTGGAATCATTCTTTACCAGAACATATACACTGAAATGTGTCGTAGTGAATACTGCATATCCATTTTCCACTACTGTCTGCATCTTCTCCATCTGATCGCCATCTACATGGTAAACATCGACATTTTCCCATCCGGCAGGCAATGGAATCGATACCTTTACCGTACCGTTAGGCTGTACGACCGTACCATTTTCTTTGGTGAGCGTAATGTCATATGCTACATATTCCGTATATTTTTCTGAAACGGTTGCCTTTACCTCTTTATCTGTCACAGTTACATTTTTAATCGTAAGCGTTAATGACGGGTCCGTGCCTGCCGGCAGTTCCACATTGACAGGAAGCTTCGATCCTGAAGCACTCATGCCGGCATTTGCTCCTTCAGAGCCTAAAGCTGAGCTCTGGGAATTCGTACCAGCTGTAGCTTTAGCACCACAAACCGTACAGAAACCATCTGTGTCGTATTCATGGGTTTCAATTACACCCGTTGTCTTCGTACATCCCCGATTGGAGCATAGTCTCGTATGCGTTCCGTTTCCGTTATCAACACCCGTGTAATACGGATTGTTTTGCGCATCAAATTGCGGATACTTATTATGTCCGTCACTGCCCTTTACAACAACCAGTCCGCAGATTGAACAGATAACATCCGTTGTACAATCACCGTCATCCACACAGGAATGATCCCCTGTGACTGTATCTCCGCATATATCGCAGATACCAATATGCTTACCGGGCAATTCCGTATCCATCCTCCATTCGGTGACAACATGCTGTTTCCCGTTTGGACGTGTCTGACCACACCCGTTGCAGATGTCCCTGTCACAGTGATCCGGATCAGCTACAAATTCGTGTTGGTGATCCGGTGGTACTTCCAGAGCAGGAATCGTTTCCGTTTCCTTTCGTCCACAGATCGTGCAGACACGTTCCTTTTCACCTGCTACACCCGGCTTAGCCTCTTTCGTGATTATCCATTCTCCAAAATCATGGACAGGCTTTATATCTCTTTGCTCTACTACAGTATTGCAAATCGTACATATCTTTATTTCCCGGCCGAAAATATCACCATCCGGACTACATGACGCCTGTTTTACAAGCTGCCATTGACTCAGAACATGTTCTTCCCTCGGATAGATAACCACATTCTTTAATATCCCGCACACTTCACATCTTTGATAGGTTCTGCCTTCCTTCGTACAGGTAGCTTCCTCTGTGATTACTTCTGACCATTGATGAGCCTTTCCTCCACATCCCTGATCGTCATCCGGTTTCGATTCAAGACCACATTCGATACATATACCATCACTGTTAAATTCATGCGGCTTCCCTGCTTCAACCGGCTGCTCACAACCCAGATTGGAACAGAGCCTTGAATGTGTTCCGTCACCATTATCTACATATCTGTAATACGGATGGAGATCCTCGTCAAACAACGGAAACTTAAAATGCTCCTCCATGCCCTCTTTTACAACCAGTCCGCAGACGGAACATACAACATCCGTTGTACAGTCATTATCATCCTCGTACAAGTGCGCCTCCGTGACAGTTTTTCCACATACGCTGCAAACGCCAAGATGTTCACCGTTCTCTGTAAGAGGACCATTCGGAATCCATTCCGTGATCACATGATTTTTGTCATTTTGCCGCATTACACCACATACGGTACATTTATCCATACCGCAATGTTCGGAATCCGCTACAAATACATGTTCATGCTCCGGCGGTGCTTCAAGGGCCGGAATCGCTTCTGTTTCCTTTCGTCCACAAATCGTGCAGACACGTTCCTTTTCCCCTTCTACCATCAACTGCGGCTGCCTCGTTATCTTCCAATCGCCAAAAACATGCTCAGGCTGAGTATATCTGTGCTTTAAGACCGTACCGCAAACCGTACATTTCTGTACTTCTTCGCCCAGAACATTATTTCCTAAATTACTACATTGCCCTACGGTTTTTACTTCCCACTCACCAGGCGTATGCTCCTTCATCGGCAGCATCTGCAGATCACCGAGGATACCACAATCCTCGCATTTCTTGTATGTTCTGCCTTGTTCGGTACAGGTTGCTTCCTCGGTAATCGTATCCGACCAAACATGCACTTTCCCAGCGCCATTCTGAACTGTCGTATCTACGATCACCCATGCCTTACATTTTTTACAGCAACCGAGGGTAACTGTTCCATCGCCATATTCACAGGTAGCTTCAAATTCATAAGTATACTTACCGGCTCTGACCGTATAGCCGAACGGTCCGGGTAAAACTATATGAGAATCTTCCTCTGAATATAGTTCATGGCTTCCACCGGACGTACAGGTATCGCTTACCGCCCAGGGTGTACTTTTCCAACTTGTGGTATCAAATTGCTCAAAAAACTCTGTCGATCCTGGTTCTTGTGATTCTTCTGCTATGGTACTGTTTACAGGCAGCACCATCGTTATGCAAAGCAATACACTAAGAAGCAGCAGACATTTTCTTTTCTTATCTCGCATTCCTTTCATAATGACCTTCCTTTCCCGCCCTTATTTTTTAACAAGCGTAGCTTTAGGTATCCTATGCATAAAGCATGCAACGGATATATTAAAATCATATATTATTATATCAATTCCTTTCTCTTATGGCAACTGGTAAATTTTTCACAAATAAAAATAATTCTTTCCGAATCGGAAAATATATTTCCATAAACAAAGGGGAGGAACCCCCTCCCCTTCGTTTGCCAATCTTTGAATGTACATAATCCTTCAAGCATTACATTGGCATATGAACTTACAGAAGTTTTATTAGAACTTCCCTGCCTTCGCCGCTTCTTCCACCGAAACAGTCACTATTGATTTTAGGGCTTTTCCGGGCTTTTTGTGTGCTATCTGTGTGTTACGGAACAACATTTTACACCGTTAAAAACAACTTATAAACCTATCTTGTATGCCTTTAATCTTTCCTCATATTCAGCTTGCAATTCTGCCTTGCGGATAGCGATATATTCCACTGTAGAAGTAAATCCATGTTCATTAAACTTATTCATACTATTTTTGTATGCCCCGGCTTCGACTATTTCAAACTTCTCAATTAGTTCACGCTTTGCCTTGCCTATCCGCAACTTTCTTAATCCATTTTCCTTAATCTGCCATACACGATAAAATGATATGCCCTGCTGCCTTGCAATCGCTGATATAGTTTGATTTTCTATAAAGATTTTCTTTATAATATCGTTTTCACGAACATCTGTAAAATGTTCTACAATGCCCCACAATTCACTTTTGGAATGTTCTTTATATAATTCTTCAATCACATCATTTTCAATGCTTAAATCGGCTTGAAGTGTGTCTGATAATGTTAAATCACTATCATCTGATATAGTGGTATCTAAACTTAATACTCTCTGCGTTTGTATTTGTAATTCTGGCAGCAGTTCTTCCGATATACACATTTTATCAGCTATTTCTTTAGTTGTCGGCTCTCTGCCTAACTCCTGTTCTAACTCCTGTACGGCTTTCCTGTAACGTCCTATTCTCTGTCTTGAATAACTTGATATACGCATTATAGAACCGCATTTCTCCATATACCGTTGTAATGATTGCTTTATCCAGTATTCCGCATAACTCATAAACAACACATTTTTAGAAGTCTCATAATGCTGTACCGCTTTCCATAGTCCAAAATATGCTTCCTGCAATAAATCATCCGCACATTCATAAGCAGTATATGGTTTTATAAACTTCTTAATCAATGGCAGATTATTTTCATATAACAACTGCATATGATCCGTTACAGAATAACCGTTCCTGATCGCTGAAACAATTTCTTCATTCGTCATTGTAATGCACCTACCTTTATACTATAATCATGGCAGATGCAGGATATTAAAGGAAAGTCTCAACGCCAATAATGACTTCTCTTTTATTTTATCATAAAATTTTCTTTCTGGCAGCAGAATTAAGCCTTTTTTGAATTTTTCGGCTACTTCCGGTACTAACCACTGTTCATAAAATATTCCTATAAAACCCCCAGGTGGTCTTTCTGACAAATAGAAAAGGGCTTGCCTTTGCAGGTTTGCCCTTGTCTCACTTATCTTATATTGCCTGTTCGTATTTCTTTAGCAAATTATAAAACGTATTTTTCTTTAATCCTGTACGCCTCATTGCCTCAACCGCTGTAATTTGTTTTGACTTCCAACTTTCATATACTTCTTTCCAATTAGCCGGATATTGTGCTACAGGTCTGCCAATGTCACGCCCAGTTTTTAAACTTCTCTGCTTTCCCGTCTTGGGATTGATAGGCATTTGTGCTAATCCCTGCGCTTGCCGCTCTCTTATGTTGGTTCTTTCCTGCTCTGCTAAGGAAGTAAGCACTTCAATAAGAATGTTGTTTATCATCTCAATAATCCATGCTTGGCTTTCTGTTTCTCCTATATCTATCATTGTAGTAGGAATATCCAACACTTTAAGGCGGATGCCGTTTTCCTTGAAATACTTCAATTCTTTTAACGTTTCTTCCTTATTTCTGCCTAATCTGTCAAGGGAAGTAATAAAAAGTTCGTCTCCCTCAACCAGTTTTCCTATTCCATTCTTCAAGCTGCTATAACCCTCTCTTTCAAAATCCTTGCCGGACTTCTTATCTTCAACGATCATATCCTCCGGCACAAACTCCATCAATGCCGCTTTCTGTCTTGCAAGATTCTGTCCGTTTGTCGATACTCTGATATAACCTACTCTTTTCATATTGATACCTCCTAAATTGTTTGTAATTGTCTATTTATAACTAAACGTTTATTATCATCTAAAAATAGTATATTACAAACGTTTTAAGAAGTCAATAAGAAAAGTTTATAAAACTATACTTTTTCAATCACCGGGTATTTGCTTTCAAACTCCCATAGTGTGTTTCCGGCTTGGTCTGTATCGCTTAATTCTGCAAGCCGCTTTCCCTCTCCGGGCTATCCATTGGCGTACTGTAAACATAATCATAAAGCCGCCCCATTCTTTCAAGGTTCATATTCCCACCGCCTTATTATGTAGTCGTATTTCCTCGTCCTGCTCTTTCTGGTACTGTTGCTGGAACATCTCATAAAGCCCCGGACACTTTTTCGCAAATTCAGACAATGCTTTCATGTCCTTAAAATCGGCATTATCCATTAGTTCCCGATATTGTTCATAGTCCATTCTGCTGCCCTCGCTTTCTATGATATGTTTACACCGTCAACAGGAATAAATTTCTGTGGCGTATGCCCGATCAATGTAATGCTGTGGGAAGTCTTGCTATGTCGGATAACTTGTAAATCAACATAATCCTCTATTGAAAATTCTTCCGGCGTACTTACGGGAATACTGCCCTGTTTGTCGCTGTTTCCCCATAACTGGACTATCAAATCGTTTCCCCGGATAGCCAGTATTTTGTGTGCCGTTATAAAATTAGCGTGTCTTGAAAGTACCGTTTTCTGAATTTCTTTGTACTCCATAATGTGTTCTACCTCTCTTTCTTCATATAGATAATTGGAAAACCTTGTGCGCTTGTGCCAAAAAAGGCTTTTAACTCGTTCGATAGCCGCCGCCGCTGTAATGATAGTTCCGGGGATAAATCCTTAAGTTTTGCCCGGACAGTGCTTTCAGACAAATTATATCTACTGCTAACCATAGGACAAAAGTCACTTTCAAGGAAAAAGCCATGCTGATCTATCAGTTTTTCGGTTTCTTCATGCAGGATTGATTTTATATAATTATCAAAATTCATCTTCATCACCTCCGTATATGTCTGCGTTATTTTCTTGTTTCGTTTTCTGCTTGATTGCATACTTTTCTAATTCTTTACGCACATCTGATAATTGCAGGCTTTTCTTATTATCTGTAGGCGGCGTGGCTTCTTCCAGACTTATAGCGTCCTTATATCCTAGCCAATTTTTTGCCAAAAATATGCCACTCGGTGGGCTTATTTTGCCCCCTAATAATGCCTGCTCGACATATGCGGCAACAAATGCCTTTGCGGATTGAATTGCCTCTGATCTCCGTTTACTACAATCCTCACCGTTACCCCAACGAAACAACGTCTGGCGTGAAACGTGTAAACTTAACGCAAGGCTCTCAATCCCCGGTCGAATACTGGACTGCTCACAAAACCGGAAATAATCAAAAATACGCTGTTCCACTTCCTGATCTGTTTTCGGCTGTCCTTTATCGTATAACTGCCGTAAAGATGAAACAATTTCCTGTACTTCTTTTGGCTGTACGCTATCAAGCTGTGTTTGCGGAAATCCACGATTTGCCATATTTTACCTCTTTTCTGCCTAAAATCGGCTGTTTTTTGCTTCTTTTTAATGATGTTACCTTATCCGCTGTGCTTAGTTCTTCACTCCCTCTTGCGGTTATAATAATTGTGTATCTTCCTATGGCACGAACCGCACAAAGTACAAAGGTCAGTCAGTACGTTTTCGCACCCCAATCGGGCATATGTCACATGGTGGACGTTGATTTTTTTAATACGCTCAATTGGTCTACCACACATCACACAACCTCCGTCTAGGGCTATACGCTCCTGTTTTTTGGTTTCCCATTCAGGGCTGCGCATATAATCCCTATATTCTTGTGTCTGCATTTTCTTTCATCTCCTTATAAACTCGCTCCAACTCATCAATAACTGTCAGTAACAACGCAACCGCAAATTTTTGACTTTCTGAAAATCCGTTACATAAAAACCGCTAAAAAACCTTACATTTGTTTTGCACACTTTATTATGTTAAAGTGCTTGAAACCCTTGATTTTACTGGATTTGTGCAAAATGTGCATTTTACATGGGACTTTTTGAAAACAAACTCTTATAGGAAATTTACATTTACTTTGCACAATTTGCACATTTTCAGTTTTTCTTAGTCAAACGGAAGCGGTTCTTGCCCCTCATATTCGACAAAATCTGATTCCAGAGAATACCCTTTTACGATATTTTTAACGGTCTTTCCATCTACTGTTCCACTGTTTGCAAATATCCCCTTTGTTTTAAGTTCTGAAAAGAAATTTGATTTGTTTTCTATTCCAAAACCGTTTTCCGAACACCACTTTGCATAAACTTCATAGACCGCTCCGGCTTTGCAGTTTCTATCTGCTTTTATCAAACACTCGCTAATGAAATTGCCTGTCTTGTCGCTGTCTGATCTGTATGCATCTGTAGCGATCTGTACCGCCTGTGGCTGTTTTAAACCCTCTTTGCGATACAACCATAACCCTTCAATACACCAATTCAAAATACCGGATAATTCCTGTTTATTTCTTAATCTGTTCTTCAGGTCTTTATCCTGCTCATGCGGTTCAAAATGCTTGTCAAAACTGACAACATTTATTCTGCCACTTGAAAAAACTGTATCGTCCGTAATTGTCGGCAAATAGTTTGAATTTATCACTAGTTTGAATTTAGGAATAAAGCTAAACTCCCTTTGATGTAAATGTCTTGCTGTAATGCTGTCTCTACCTAATAAGGATTTTAACAACGCCGTATCAAACAACATCCTTTTAGGCGGTTCAGACGCATTGCAGAACCTACACCCTGCCAGTCTTGCAATATCTCCGCTTGCCTGTCGGCTGTCAAGGTTCTGCTTTACTGCCAATGTCTCCGGCTTCATTGTCAAAGCATAATCACCCAACAGATATATAAGTGTCTCGCAAAATGTTGATTTTCCGTTTCTCGTGGTAGAACCATAAAGGATAAAGCAAGTTTCTTCCTGCGTATTTCCCGTTAATGAAAGTCCGGCTATCTTTTGCAAATACTTAGTTTTCTCTGTATCGCCCTGCATAACCTCCACAAGAAACTTCTTCCATTCTTTGCAATCGGCAGCAGGATTGTATTCTACATTGCACATCTTTGAAAGAAGCGTATCTGGATTGTGACTTATAAATACAGGTTCGCTCCCGGACAAGTCTAAAGTACCGTTCTGCACGTTCAGAATATAATCGTCCTGATCTAACTGCTCATTGCTGAAATAATACACATCTTTGCTATCTTGCAACATATTGTTACGGTTTCGGATATTGCACAAGGAAGTAACTGCTTTCAGATACTTGCCTTCTGTGTCAACGCCTACTGCATATCGGACAAGCGCATCCGACAAAACCTTTGCTGAGGCTTTCGCACTTAATCCCTCAATATCATCAATCCAGCGTTTACCGTCGTACTGCATCCAGTCTTTCCGGTTCGGATTATATCTGTGCTTGTCCTTAAAAACATCTGCAAACAACCTTCCAAAACCCTTGTCTGTCGTTTCATACTGTTCTGCGTGTAAATCTTTTAATATTTGCTCTAAACCGTTGTTTTGGCGTTTCTGCACCCTTACGGTTTCTTTAACGTCCTTTAATAACTGCTCAAATTCCTGTTTTGTGTGTCCGGCATTGAAATAGTCTGATATATCCGCTTTAGACACATCCGGCATAGGCACAATGATTTTACTGCTCTTTGCAACTCCATTGATGTCATTCTGGATAGTCTCGGTAACACGTTTCCCCGGTTCGTCATTGTCTGCCAGTATGAAAACATCCGCTCCCTGCACCAAAGTAGAAAAATCTGATTGCCAATCATTTACACCGCCATAAGTAAAAGCTGTGTAGCCTTGTTTTACAAGCGTATTCGTGTCTTTTTCGCCCTCTGGAATAAATATAGGCTTGCCATCCGCAATCGCCTTTTTAATGGCTTGCAAGTTTCCATACACCGCCTTATAACTCTTCCTGCTTGTGTCATGCCCTAAACCGTATGAAAAGCGGTCATTTTGCAACTTACCATAAATGATTTTCTTACCCTCAAGCCTAAGTTTTGTAAAGGCATAATCTCCGTTAATGGAAACATAGTTATATATGGCTTCAATCCGGCGTTTCTCTCGGCTCTCCACATAGCCTTTCCAGTTTGGGCTTTTCGGTTCCGTATCATAAAAAATATCTTTCTTCTCAATTCCTGCTGAAGATAAAATACTATCAATGCTGCATCCGGCAAAACAATGAAACAACGTGCCTTTTTGCCCTTTTGTGATCGTCAATGAAGCCTGTTTATCATCATGCGCCGGACAAGTGCATTGCGCTTTGTCTCCGTAACGTTTCTTAACATTAAAGGATTGCAGATTTTTTTCAAATATTTCACTGTCCGTCATGCCGCCCACCGTCCTTTTTCATCAGTAACGTATCTTTGTGCATTTGATACATCCGCATTTCCATAAAAGCATTGTCGTAATCTTCTGTTCCGATTTCTAAATTCCGCAACGCCTTTTCGCATTTTCGGATTCCCCGGTCTAAGATTTGCATTGCAAGTTCATCTGTAATCTCCCTATTTCTACTCACAATCCGCACCTCCCCGGTAACGATACCCTGTTTCTTCATAAAATCGCTTCGGAAAAATCAAATAAGAAAAGTGACTGCTGCCCGGCGTTCGCTTGTAAGCAATTCCCCAATTCACAGTACCGCTCTGCAATAATAGTCTCACGGTCTGGCAATCGACTTTCAACGCCTTTGCGGCCTCTGCAATCGGTATGTTCGCACAGTTAAATGCAATTTCTTCCATACGCATCACCGCCTTTGCTGATCTGCTGCCAATTCATCAATAATCGCCTTAATTTCCGCCTTTTTATCGTCTTGTAACTCATGCCTTAAAACTCTGGAAAAAGCTGTTTCATGGGAATATCCTAATCGCTCTGATACTTCCCATAGATTTACATTCCGTTCTTTTGCATAATCTCGTAAATCAATATTTTTCATTCCATACCTCCAAAAAAGATAGCAATATCAACAAGTTTCTCTTGACGAATATCCGTTCTGGGTTTACAATAACATATGCAATAAGGAAATTTAATAGCGAAATATTAGCGAAAAGGAGTTGTTACTATGAAAAACGCTTTTCATTTTCCGCTACCGCATGATGCTTCTTTTGGAGAACGCATTACTGCACTTAAAGAAAGCAAAGGAATTAAAACTATACAATCCTTAGCGGAAGAAATTTTTTACAAATTTGATAAATATAATAAAACTGATTCAGAAGAAACAAATAATAGCACTATCGAAGGTATAAGAAAAAGAATTGCTAGTCATTTAAAACCAAATTGCAATCCTAAAATGGATTTTATAAAGGAATATTGTATGTTTTTTGAATGTGAAGCAGATTTCCTACTTGGCTATATTGATTTTCCAACAAAAGAAAATCAAGGAATATATGAGACTACTGGCTTAAACAATACTTCTATAACCACTCTTTCATCTTTATTCAACTATCAAAAAAATATGGAAGAAGAATATCAGCCAATGGAATACAACCCCATAGAAACATTAAATATTCTATTATCAGATGAAATTTTGGCAGAACAATTATTAAAAGGTATTCAAGATTTGTTAAATTCAGATTATAAAATTCCTGCATACCATAATGGAAAACCTGAAATTGTAAATATCAACGAAAAATATAATACTACTTTAGTTCCTAAATGTGTTGTACCAGAGAACGATTGGGATGTTATCAAAGGCCAGGGCAAACATAATGATATGTATTTACTAACACTCGTTAAAGACAAAGAAAAAACATGGGAAAACAAACAAATTGCCTTAGATGATGATTTCTTTGAAGCTGTCGCTTTGAGAACCATAGAAAAATATTTAAGAAAAATTCGTGATAATTACTCAAAAAGGAAGTGATCTAATGGCACTCTTACAATGCCCAGAATGTAATCATGATGTATCAGACAAAGCCGCCACTTGTCCACATTGCGGCTATCCTATGAATACTCCTAGCAGTACAAAGCCCAGAGTAAGAAACGGCAAGCCTACAAAACTTCCAAACGGTTATGGCACTATTTATAAACTGCCCGGCAGACGTTCAAAACCTTTTAGGGCAGTCAAAACAGATAAATGGATACTGGATACCGTTACAGGAAAAAGCAAACAGATACGCTTTACCATCGGCTATTATCCCACACGTGAAGAAGCTATGATTGCTCTAGCAGATTATAATGAAAATCCATACGATATAAAAATTGATAATATCACATTTTCAGAAGTGTATGAAAAATGGAGCGAAGGTTACTTCCCTACCCTCTCAAACGCTTCCAGTATAAGAACAGTAAAAGCGGCATACGCTTATTGTAACGGTCTTTATAATATGCGCATGAGAGATATAAGAGTATCGCACCTAGAAGGTACTATTATCAATGCGAACGTGGGAGATAGTACAAAAAGCAGAATAAAAAGCCTTTTCAATATGATGTATAAATACGCTGTCGCTCATGATATTGTTGAAAAAGATTATGCCGCAACAATGTTCGCTAATGGCAACCCGATCAAGCATGAACGCACAAAAGAACCCATACCCTTTACAGAAGAAGAAGTTGCGTTATTATGGGATAATACAAACATACCTTTTGCAGATATGATACTAATAGGCATATACACCGGCTGGCGTCCACAGGAATTATCCATATTAAAGGTATCGGATATAGATATGGAAGCCGGAACAATGAAGGGCGGTTTAAAAACAGATGCCGGAAAAAATAGAATTGTTCCAATACATAAGGTAATAAAGTCGTTAATAGAAAACCGTATGAAAGAAGCCACTACCTTGCAATCTGAATACCTATTCAATGATATTAACGGACAGCAGAGTATACATATGACTTATGATAAATACAAAGGAAGATTTCGGAAAGTTATGAACAGACTACATATGAATCACCACCCTCACGAAACAAGGCACACATTCATCACAAAGGCCAAAGCCTGCAATATCGACGAATATATCTTAAAACTGATTGTAGGACATTCCATAGAAGATATAACCGAAAAGGTATATACTCACAGAACCATTGAACAGCTAAAGGCTGAAATGGATAAAATCACAATATGATTTGGAGGATATGGAGTACATGGATGCACATGATCAATCTATGAATGAGATTTTGGAAAGACTTTGCATGGAAATTTTAAATGAAATTCATAAAAAGAACATCAGCTATACGCTTTTTGCGGATTTATGCGGCATATCAAGGAAAATCATGGCAGATATTGTAAACAGGGAAAAGGAAGATATGAAATTGTCAACGATAGTTAAGATTTGCGAAAACTCCGACATAAAACTGGAAGATATTTTTTCTACTAATCAAACAGGGAATGAAATAGAAAGTAAAATAAAAAATACTTATCTTATGATAAATGGTACAAGATATAGTATAGAATTGAAAAAGTCGGACAAGATTTAGTATTTTAGATAATACTTATTACGGTTTCCCCTCGGTACCGTATGCGGATATGGAAGAAACGAATAAATCTAATTAAAAAGACCGCTACTCTCTTGTTTGGTAACGGTTTTTTCTATGATTTCTATTTGTGTGCTACCTCATGTGTGCTACCTGTGTGCTATTTGTGTGCTACGTGGCAAAATTTAAGGCTTCCGCTGACAATTCATATCAACGGAAGCCCTTGATTTTACGTTATTCTTTAGAACTTCCCTGCTTTCGCCGCTTCTTCCACCGAAACTGCAACTGCAACAGTTGCGCCTACCATAGGATTGTTACCCATACCGATCAGACCCATCATCTCAACATGAGCCGGTACAGAAGAAGATCCGGCAAACTGTGCGTCTGAATGCATACGTCCTAACGTATCGGTCATACCATAGGAAGCCGGGCCTGCCGCCATATTATCCGGATGAAGGGTACGTCCGGTACCGCCGCCGGATGCTACAGAGAAGTATTTCTTGCCCTGCTCTAAGCATTCCTTCTTATATGTACCTGCAACCGGATGCTGGAATCTGGTAGGATTCGTAGAATTACCGGTAATGGATACGTCAACGCCTTCCTTATGCATGATGGCAACTCCTTCCGGTACACTGTTTGCACCATAGCAGTTCACCTTTGCACGAAGCCCGTCTGAATAAGATTTCCGGAATACTTCTTTTACTTCATTGGTATACGGATCATATTCCGTTTCAACAAATGTAAAGCCATTGATACGGGAAATGATCTGTGCTGCATCCTTGCCAAGACCATTCAGGATAACCCGTAATGGCTCTTTTCTTACCTTATTTGCCTTTTCAGCGATACCAATAGCGCCTTCTGCCGCCGCAAAGGATTCATGACCTGCTAAGAAGCAGAAACATTTTGTCTCTTCTTCCAAAAGCATCTTGCCCAAGTTACCATGACCCAAACCAACCTTACGGGTATCTGCTACCGAACCGGGAATACAGAATGCCTGTAAGCCTTCACCGATAGCTGCCGCTGCATCTGCCGCTCTCCGACAGCCCTTCTTGATTGCGATTGCCGCACCTACTGTATATGCCCAACAGGCATTTTCAAAACAAATCGGCTGAATCTTTTTCACCTGCTCATATACATCCAAACCAGCGTCCTTCGTGATCTTCTCAGCTTCTTCGATTGAGGAGATACCGTAGCTGTTTAACACTTCCGTAATTTTGTCGATTCTTCTTTCATAGGATTCAAATAAAGACATGTTCGTTACCTCCTTCAATTATTTTTCAAGCTCTTTATCTGTTCTTGGATCAATCAGCTTCACTGCATCCGCTACACGTCCATACTGTCCGCATGATTTCTCATATGCAGTATTCGGATCGTCACCTTTCTTTATGAAGTCCGTCATTTTACCAAGATTTACAAACTTATATCCAATGATCAAATCCTCTGCATCCAATGCGATAGCAGTTACATAGCCTTCCGCCATCTCCAGATAACGGGGACCTTTTTTCAGAGTTCCGTACATTGTACCAACCTGTGAACGAAGACCCTTTCCTAAATCTTCCAGACCGGCGCCGACTGCCAGACCATCCTCAGAAAACGCACTCTGTGAACGCCCATAGACGATCTGTAAAAATAATTCTCTCATAGCTGTATTGATAGCGTCACATACCAAGTCAGTGTTCAACGCTTCCATTACGGTTAATCCCGGCAGGATCTCCGCTGCCATAGCTGCGGAATGGGTCATACCGGAACACCCGATCGTCTCAACCAATGCTTCCTGAATGATACCTTCCTTTACATTTAAGCTCATCTTGCAGGCTCCCTGTTGCGGTGCACACCAGCCTACCCCATGGGTGAAGCCTGAAATATCCTTTACTTCCTTTGCCTGTACCCATTTCGCTTCTTCCGGAATCGGTGCACAGCCATGGTGAACACCCTGAGCAACCGGGCACATGTTTTCTACTTCCTGTGAATAAATCATGTTGTGAAACTCCTTTCGATAATATAAGTTTTGCCAGACTGTCTCATGCAGCAGTGAACGGTTGTCATGTGACATTCTACTTGGTATATTTTCTCATAAATCTACAAAATAGTCTAGGGGGTTTTTAAAGATTCATGATATAATAGTGCGCAGGTCAGCAACCTCCGGTTGGTGACATGATATAACAAGGCAGCACGCTGATGCGTGCGCAGGTCAGCAACCTTCGGTTGGTGACAAGATATAAAAAAGAATGGGAGGAACTCTATGCGATATATTGATTTACACGTTCATTCCAATGCTTCTGACGGAACGCTTACCCCATCAGAGGTGGTGGCTCTGGCACTTCAAACTCGACTGGCTGCCATTGCCCTTTCCGACCATGATACCGTAAAGGGTGTTCCGGAAGCCATCCGTGCAGCACAAGGCACTGATCTAGAGGTGATTCCTGCTGCCGAGCTTTCCTGCTATTATCAGGGTATCGAAATCCATATATTAGGCTTATTCCTAGATTACGAATCAAAGGAACTTCTGACCGCATTAACCCAATTAGAAGAGGCCAGAACGAAACGGAACCAAAACATGATTGCTTTATTTCAAAAGGATGGAATACCGATTACCTTAGAAGAGTTACAGGCAGGCAATCCGAACAGTGTAATCACACGGGCTCATTTTGCCAGAGTACTGGTAGAAAAGGGAATCTGTAAGGACAAAAATACTGCTTTTGCCCGATACTTAGGAATCGACTGTCCCTATTATCTGCCAAAGCCTCAGGTAACGCCGGAACAAACGCTTCCCCTTATCACACAGGCAGGCGGTCTTCCAATTCTAGCCCATCCCATGCTCTATAAAATGGGATACCGGCAAATTGAAGCCTTGCTGCAATACCTGATTCCTCTGGGTTTAAAAGGCATTGAGGTTTATCATTCCTCCTGTAACTTTGCACACAGCAATCAGCTTCGTTCCTTTGCCCGACAATACGGTCTCGCTATATCCGGCGGTTCCGACTTTCACGGAAGCAACAAACCGGATATACAGCTTGGCAGGGGCAGAGGAAATCTTCGGATCACGGAAACCGTATTAGAAGACTTACGAACTCAGCTGTTCCATCATTCATAAAAAAGCTGTCCATTGTTACTCCACAATGGACAGCTTTTTATTCTCCTGCTATCATTTTCCATTTCCGGCAGATTGCATCAATCTTCTTTTTTCTTTCCTAAGGAAAGTTTTTTATCCTTTTTTTCTGTTTTTTCTTCTTCCTCCACATTTTCATCCGGGGTATCCTCTTCCGGACGGTCAATCTTTGCAACTGCCGCTTTATTCATTGGAATCCGGCAGTTTTTATTATTTCCAAATTCAACGATTACCGTATCTTCTACTACGTCAAGTACAACGCCATAAAAGCCGCTGGTTGTCATAATACTGACCCCCGGCTTTAATTGCGCCATCATTTCCTCCTGCTCCTTTTGCTGTTTTTTCTGCGGGCGAATAATCATAAAGTAAAAAATAACTACCATAACAAGCAGGGATATCCACATCAGACCGCTACCGGCTCCCACACCGGTCCCGGTACCTTCTGCTGCTCCCTGTGCCGTTCCTGCTGCCTGTAATAACGTGTAAAACATATTGATTCCTCCGTTTATTCCTGATTTTCAAAACCGGCCAACTTTGCCGCCTTGTATTCTTTATAACAGCCTTTTTCAATGGCTTCCCGAATCTCCTCCATCATCTTATTATAAAAATACAAATTATGCAAGACACAAAGTCGATAGCCCAACATTTCTTTTGCCTTTAATAAGTGTCGAATATACGCCCGGCTATAGCTGCGGCAGGCCGGACATTTGCAGCCCTCCTCAATGGGTCTGCTGTCCAATTCGTATTTTGCATTTAACAGATTTCGCTTCCCCTGATTGGTATACAGATGTCCATGTCGTCCATTTCGGGTAGGATAGACGCAGTCAAAAAAGTCGACGCCCCGATCTACCGCTTCCAAGATATTCGCCGGTGTTCCAACTCCCATAAGATACGTCGGCTTATCTTCCGGCAGACAGGGAACCGTTAAATCTAAGATATGATACATTTCCGCATGGCTTTCTCCGACTGCCAGACCGCCGATCGCATACCCGTCCAGATCCATTTCCGAAATCACTTTGGCATGTTCTATGCGTATATCGTCAAAGACTGCCCCCTGATTGATCCCAAATAACAGCTGTTTGGGATTTAACGTATCCGGCAGCTGATTCAAGCGTCGCATCTCTTCCTTACACCTTGCAAGCCAGCGGGTGGTTCTTTCCACAGACTGCATAACATAACTGCGATCTGCCACACTGGACGGACATTCATCAAACGCCATTGCGATAGTCGAAGCCAGATTGGACTGTATCCGCATACTTTCCTCCGGCCCCATAAAAATCTTTTTTCCATCGACATGGGAATGAAAATAAACCCCTTCCTCTTTGATCTTCCGCAGCCCTGCAAGGGAAAATACCTGAAAGCCGCCGGAATCGGTAAGGATTGGCTTATCCCAAACCATAAACCGATGCAATCCTCCTAGCTTTCGGATCACCTGATCCCCCGGTCTTACATGAAGATGATACGTATTGGAAAGCTCGATCTGGGTCCCTATCTGCTGCAAGTCTTCTGTTGATACCGCTCCCTTGATAGCCGCTGCGGTTCCTACATTCATAAATACCGGCGTCTGAACGGTTCCATGAACCGTTTTTAGCTCTGCACGCTTTGCCTTTCCATCCTTTGCTATGATCTTATACATGATTCATTTCTCCTGATATTCCTTTCCAACGAATGACCGGTCAACGACCGCACGGATCCATATCCCGTCTTCCAGATAATTTTCCTCTAATACCTGTCCATAGCGTCGCAGGTTTGCAATCTCTTCCGCCTCCGAATAAGCATAAAGCCGTTCCAGACAAATCCTGCTTTCCCGAATCCGTCTGCTTATTGCTTCTAGCAGTTCCTTTACCCCTGTGCCTGTTTTTGCAGAAATCCGGAATGTCTCATCCGCCCGAAAATCCTTCAAAACATCCGGTACTCCATCCTTGTCCGTTTTATTAAATGCAGTTAAAATCGGTTTTTCACCAATTTCCAATTCCCGCAAGGTTTCATAAACCGTATGCATTTGCGTTTCCATCTGGGGATTTGACGCATCGACGACATGAAGAATATAATCTGCGTATTTTGCTTCTTCCAATGTGGAGCGAAATGCTTGGATTAAATGATGGGGCAGTTTACGGATAAAGCCAACCGTATCCGTCAATAAAAGCTGTTGTCCGTCAGAAAGCTCCAGACTTCTCGTGGTGGGGTCCAGCGTGGCAAACAGCTTGTCTTCTGAAAGCACCTGCGATGCTGTCAGCGTATTTAGCAGCGTGGATTTTCCTGCATTGGTATAGCCTACGATACAGACGATCGGTACTCTGTTCTCCATTCTGCGTTTTCGTTGTGTCTCCCGGTGAACATTAACCTGCTCTAGTTCCGCTTTTAGTCGGGAAATCCGTTCCCGTATCCTTCGGCGATCCTGTTCCAGCTTCTTTTCCCCCGGACCTCTCGTTCCGATTCCGCCTCCCTGCCTAGACAGAATACTTCCCAAACCAATCAAATGAGACGCCCGATACCGAAGCTGTGCCAGTTCTATTTGCAGCTTACCTTCCCTGGTAGAGGCATGCTTGGCAAATATATCTAGGATCACCAATGTCCGATCCAAAATCGTAACCTTTAATTCCCGTTCTAAATGGTTCATCTGCGCCGGCGTTAGTTCATCATCGCAAATGATTCCATCCGCCTCGGTTTCACAAAGCAACAACTTAAGCTCATCTACTTTCCCTTTTCCGATATAAGTTGTTCCATCAATCGAGGAACGATTCTGGATAAACGATCCAATTGCTGTTCCTCCGGCGGTTTTTACAAGTTCCTCTAGTTCCTTAAGAGAATCCTGTACCATCTTTTCATCTTCACAGGATACCGCTACTAAGATAAACCGTTCCTGTTTTTCCTTTATTTCCTCTAATTGCGTCATGGATACTCCTAATCGCTTTATTTTCCGACATATGGACACCTATTCCAGCGTCTGTCTGGTCGCTAAAAAATCGTACTCCCGCTGCACCGTTTCCGTTACCGGATAAGTTTGCATATACTTGCATATCAATTCATAGGCCTTATTATAATCCTTTTGATATTCATAATATACGATTTCTATAAATAAAAGCTGTTCGTCATAGCTTCGATCCGGCTGATTCAGACCACGCTGTAGATACTGGTAACAGGTATCCATTAACTGCTCATGCAAATAATAATCCGCCAACTGTGTGCAGGCATATGCATTGTCCGGATCATAAGATAAATACGAAGTCAGATATGCAACGATTTCTTCCTTATACCCTAACTCAACTGCACAGACACCCGCATACAGCATGCATTCCGTATGACCGGCATCAATGGCCGCCTGAAAGGCAGGCAATGCGGCTTCATACTCCTGATTCTGAAAATCTAAAAATCCTTGTGCAATCTGTTTTTGCAGTTGGAGGTATGCAATCTGTTCTTCCTCTGTTTTCAACAATATATCATACTGTATGATCGCCTCTTCATACTGCTTAGAAAGGAGCAGGGAATCCGCAAGGTATAATCTTGTATCCCGATCTAAGGGTTCGGAAAAGAGAGCGGAATAATCCAAGGAGGCCTGAAAGTCTTTAATCGCCGACTCATAGTCTTTGTTGTTATAATCTATGATACCCTGATTGCGATATTGCGTTTTTTCCTCCATATTGCCATGAAGCTTGGCAATAAAGACCCCAAAAAAACCGATACTTCCCATGATCAGGATTGCAAGCAGTACCTTTCCTATTTTTATACCCGTTTTTTCTTTATGTTCCATGCTATCCTCCATCCCGGCTGATATATCTTTGAAAATTGTAAACTTCCTTTACGGCCCTGTCAAGGGAAATCCGAAGACCGCTAAGGGAATCTTAAGAACGCCAATAATAAAACCTTCCGCTTGGCGTTTTGCCAAGCGGAAGGTTTTATAGACAGCCCTCCAGATGAAGCAGCGCTTCTTTTATTTCAATTCCGCAGCCATATCCTGTTAAACCGCCATTTTTTCCAATCACCCTGTGACATGGCACTATGATCATAACCGGATTAACATGATTTGCCATACCTACCGCCCGTACTGCTTTGGAATTGCCTATCCGCTCCGCAATCTGGCTATAGCTCCTGGTTTCCCCATAAGGGATCTCCAGCAGCGCCTGCCACACCTTTTTTTGAAACTCTGTGCCATTTAACCGCAGAGGCAGTTGAAATTCTTTTCTATTTCCGGAAAAATACTCCTCTAACTGTCGGACTGCTTCTTTCAGCAGGGGTGTCCATTGCGATACTTCCGGTTCCGACTGCTGAAATTGATAGGAAACTTGAGTTAAAGCCCCTGCTTCCTCCGTAAGCCGGAGCTTGCCGATCGGAAACGAGTAAACAACACTACATTTCTCCATTTTTGTCCCTTTCCGTTCAATCTCTTACCTTTAACGGTTCATGATCGCATCTATAGAATCTATGCAGGCCGCCCGAAGTCCTCCATGCTCTAAGGCATCGACTCCTCGAATCGTACTTCCTTTCGGAGAACAGACTGCATCCTTTAATACACCCGGATGATCCCCGGTGATCTGTTGCAGCTTACCACTGCCCACCATTGTTTGAGAAATCAACCGATATGCGGTCTCACGTTGAAGTCCGTATTTTACTGCCGCATCTGCATATGCTTCCATTATCAGATCCATGAATGCCGGTCCGCATCCGCTGATGGCGCCTCCGATTCCCATCAGCTCAGTGGGAAGTTCTTCTACGATTCCCAACGCTTCAAAGAGATTCAAGACTTCTTCCCGTTCCTCCGGCAGCAGAGAATGCCGGCTTTCAAACAGCATGACCCCTTCCCCTGCCATTGCAGGTGTATTAGGCATGATGCATTGAACCCGTACTTTTTCTCCCAACAATCGTTTATAATCTGCAAATGTCCAGCCTCCGGCAATGGATAACAGTGCTTTTCCGTTTATATCTTCCTTTCCATTTGCCAATATAGCTTCTATCTGATAGGGTTTACACGCCATGATCAAAATATCCGAACGCTCTGTCAGTTCCTTCCAGCTATCTACAGGAGTAAACCCGATTCGTTCACTGTTTTGGTACAGTTTTTCCTTATGAGGTGCATATGCTAACAGTTCTTCCCCCTTTATCCTGCCGGATGTTATAAAGCCGGCTGCCATTGCCTGTGCCATATTGCCCATTCCAATAAATCCTATCCTGCTCATGCCTTGCCTCCTTTAAGTTCTATTTCTTTTCATTATATTCCTTCCCCTATGAATGTCAAGAAAGGAGAGCCGTCTTATCAAGCAGCAGGAACTACTATTCTTTGAATATTAAACCCGATGTTTTCTCATATAATACGCCGCAAACAAGATCAGGCCATCAATTACGATCAACAGCACAACGATACTGATCCACCACTGGGAAGAATATTTGATTTCCTTTATCTCCGGTTCCTCTATCTCGTCAGGCGGGGCAGTGATCTCTGTCGTAACACTTTTTTCCTCTGTGTATTCCGTTCCGGCTTCATCTTCATAGGTTATGATAATCTTTCCGGATACCGAGCCATACTTTTCAGTACTTTTATCTCCCAGCGGACCATAGTTACGATCGGCTGCAATGGGCGAGAGAGTAGCTGTCAGACTGCTTTCGGGCTCTATATTCCCCAGATAATAGGTTCCGCTGTCGAGAAATCCCCGGCACTCCAGCTTACAACACACATTATAAATCGTTGCTTTTCCCGTATTAAACAGATTGATCGTGATCGTAGCAGTCGTACCGGATTCAACCGCCGGCGGTGCCACGGGAGCATCTGCATGAAAGCTGAACGGACGAAAAATATTGACAAATACACTTTCCGAACCGGAATAGGACATCGCCTTTTCATCCTCATATTCCATAGTTATCGTCAATTTCTGACTAAACGAATTCAAATCCTTCGGTACACGCATAGAAAAGGAAAGCGAGGTAACAGATCCTGCTCCCAGGCTTCCGATATACCGGCTGTTTGTCGCCTCAAGCGGTATTAACTCTCCACTGGCGCTTTCATAAGTCACTTTCATATTATAAACCGGAACGTCCGCACTTGTATTTTTAAGTGTAACCGTAAACGTCACTTCCATCCCCGGCTCTATCTGTTCCACGTCCGTACTGCATCCGCTCACTACGACCTTCGGTGTATGTACCGGGGCTTCTTCCTCCGGCACTTCCGGGATTACGACGGGTGCCTGCGTATCCGACGGGGCTTCCGTCCCACCGGCAGAAGGTGCGGCGTCGGGAAGCTCCGTAGAAGGCGGCAATTCCGTTGTCGGTTCTGTGGAATTATCTTCCGAGGAATTCGAACCCGTTTCGCTTCCCATTTCTCCTGCCCAAGCCGGCTGCGGGAAACCGCTCTGTGTCAGAACAAGCACTCCCAGAATGACCGCAAGCCAGATTCGCTTTTTATGCCTCCTGTTTTTCATCCTTCGTCACCTCCCGTAGTATTCCCGCATCCATTTCGCATACCGTATCACACAGCAGCCGGATATCCTCACCGTTATGACTGGCAAGCAGGATGGTTTTCCCCTGCTCCTTTAATTCCAATATAATCTTCCGAATATCAGCTACTCCATGCTTATCCAGACCGTTAAACGGCTCGTCCAATATCAGCAAATCCGGATCCTCCATGATCGCTTGCGCAATACCCAGACGCTGACGCATGCCCAAGGAATATTTTCCTACCGGTTTTTTCATAGCAGGATCCAGACCCACCCGTTCAATCGTGCGGATAATCTCTTCCCTGCCGATCCGTTCATTTAAGGACGCAAGAATCTGTAGGTTGCGGAACCCGGTCTTAAAGGCCAAGAAACCGGGAGATTCAATAATAATTCCTATATTTTCCGGAAAATCCACATCCTTTCCGATTTCCTTTCCCCGAACCAGAACCCGTCCGGACGTAGGCTGCATAAATCCACAGATACATTTAAACATTACCGTTTTCCCGGAACCGTTGTTTCCTACGATTCCATGTACCTTTCCTTTTTCAAAGGCATGGGATACATTCTTTAATACCTGTTCCTCCCCGAACTGTTTCACTACATTTTCCACAATGACCGCATATTCCTTTGATGAATCTAATTGAAGCGGCATGGATTCCGGCTCTGCTTCCGATTCTTCCTGCTCCAAGTCTTCCGGTTCGGTTTGCGGTATCTTCTCCGGCATAGATCCGTCCCACTCCGGGATTATCTCCTGCGCTTCCAAATCCTTTTTAAGCAGCTGTTTTGTCTTTGCACGTATACTCATTTCTTATTCCTCCCCACCTGCAAAATAGAAATTATACTTCCGAATGGACGCATATAAAAGAACGATCAATAAAACCGCTAATATACCAAAATATAAGAACGAATGCCAAAGCCGGGGCAGGGTATCATATCCAAAATTGTGGCAATGAAAGGTCGCCTGCCGGATAGGAGACAGCCAGCCGCATATCGTCCGTGCGATTCCCTGCTGTTCGATACTCAAATGAAAAAGAGAGGTAATCCACGTCGGATTTAACAAAATACCAAATAAATGAAGCCCTGCAACACTGAGTACCGCTATCAGCTGTCCTTTCCACATATTGACTACAAACATGGTAAGCACTGACATTAAAGTATATCCCAGCATTAAGCCGACAATAATCAAAGCACATTTATAAGGTCTGGACATTTCCATTGCATGAATTACCGCCGGAACGGCTAACACCTCACCCGCCTTCGTATACCCCAGGCGGGCCGCTGTCTCACTCCACATATTTCCGGGAAACGCCCGCCGCATACACAAAAGAGACGTAACAACAAAAATAAATCCCAGATAAATCAAAGTCGCACTGATAACATATAACAGCTGCCCGGTCAGCCACTGTTTCCGATCAATCCGTATCAGATAATAGGGTACCGAACCGTCCAAAAAGGGCATATCTGCAAACAGAAGAATCAGAATCAAGGAACTCAGCATAATCGACTGTCCATCCTCAAAGCTCCAGATAAAGGGTTCCATTATCATCAAGATAGAATCCTGTTCTTTGGAAAAGGTCATGATCTTCTCCGTCAAAAGGAAGCAAAGAACCGCTCCCAGCAGGAATGAAATCAAAATCCGTTTATTTCCCCGCCAATGGCTATAATTGATCATACATAAGGTAAATGCCTGTTTCATATTTATAATCCTCCGTTCCTTTCTCATACCGGTGAAAGCTTTTTATGCATCAGTACCCCATTTACCAGCATCAATATCAGCATGCATTCTGCCAACAAGCCTATAACTCCCAGATTCCCGCCTTCCCAGTAAAAGTTCTGGCTGAACCATTCCCGTGGATTAAATATGTAAATATGGTCAAAAAATCTGGTAATTAAAATAATAATCAGATAGCTGATCAAAAAGGCCGCTCCATACGCCATATAACGATTACGGTACAGAATGGCAAACAGGCAGCCGATACCTGCCCATGTTCCACCCATCAAAAAGGTCATCGACGTCCATTGCAGCAAAGCAAGCAGCATATTGCTATGAATGGCTCCCGATGGTTCTACTCCTACGATCATGCCATCCGCAGTTTTTATGGCTCCGTCCGCAAATTCATACAAAACAGCTGCTACTCTTCCGGTAATGGCACCGTCCTCCGGACAAATCTCAAGGGGAGAAAAAAACGCCCAAAACAGCAAGGCAGCAAACAGCACTCCCAGCCAGACCCCTAAGCCTCCGGACAGACTGCTGACAACTACCTTTGATACGACATATGTCCGCCTGCCATATCTGGGAAGTGAAAATTTATAGTAACCGCTTTTCATTTCCTCCAGATAAGCGCCCCCAAAGCCCAAGGTGCTGAGAATCGGTAAGGCAAAGGTAAATGCTTCACTTTGAAGTCCCTGTTTTAACAGTTGCCAATGATAGCCATAGTTTAGTCCACTTTCTTTTACCAGATCCATATCCACCCATAAGCTGGAAAAGGTTCCTGCTATTAACGCCAGTATTGTTCCTACGACAGCTAAAACAAACCCGGCAGAAGTTACCGCCCGTTCCAAATCCGTCTGAAACGCTTTCATCATATCCCTTCTTTCTTCATGCTGTTTTGCTTTCTTCTCTTTATGAATGGATTCTATCACAGAAATGTATCCGAAATGTATCCATGCGTCAGGACATAGCAGCTAAACTCTTTCCCTGTACTTACAAAAACTGCCGTCCTGTGTTCATAGCACAGGGCGGCAGTTTTTGTAAGCGCATATATACCGATTCTTATTACTCTTTCTCTAATCTTACAGTAAACGGGGTCAGATAAAACCAGCACTCCCGATCGTTCCAATACACAGAGTATACGAATTTATCATTGTTTACTATCCCTTTTACTTCCTTTAATGCGGCTTCATAGGAGGTAAGATAGGTATGCGAACTAAACAACAGCTGTTTCTGATTCAGACCAAGTGCAGTTCCTGCCAGCTGTGCTTCGTTCAGGTTATATTTTTCATTCCACAGCTCATAATGCGGCTGATAAAAATCTGTTCCCGTAATATCTAAGGCCGACTGAATATCTTGTACAGTACGATAATAATTTAAAACGTCCGTAAAATCTTCCCGTGTATCCATCTCCCGTATCCATTGTCTATTCATGTCTGCTTCCTCTTCCCGCAGACCTGCTGCCAGAATAATCCCTGAAGTATCGTCGATCAAAAGGATATGAGAAAAGGATCCATCATAGTAATCCAATTCTACCAGCCACACATAGCAGGTATAGGAATTAAAAACAGAGTCGGTATACTGATACAAAGAAACCTCCGGTCGATACCAGTTATTATATGTGCTTTTCGCTTCCTCCGGATAAATCCCCATCTCATAAAGTTCATTCAGACCTGCCTGCGCACATTCCAATACGGACTGATAATCTAAATAACAATACCCTTCTAATTGATTATCCCCAGTCTGACCGGGAACCGTATACATGACTACCGGCATCGTAGAGGCAGAACGGACAGAATCCTGTTCCACCTGCTGCCAGTTGCTTTCCCATTCTCCACTGATCAGCTTCATACGCTCATATAACGTCATCTGTACGATCATCTGTCCACTGGAATAGTTATAGGCGCCGGGTGCCTGATGCACCACCTGAATATTGTTTTCTGCCTGTAGCTGCACAACCGTACCCGGCAAGACCATACAGAATACCGCAAGCAAAATACTAAGACTCACCCATATTACCGGTTTCCATTTCCGTTTCGGACTTTTCATTGTCCTGTATCCTCCTTCCTGCCATCTGTACATGCATAACGGTTCCTTTTCCAAGCGTACTATCCACCAAAAGCCTGCCCTGATGCACCTCTACGATCAATGTAGTAGTCGCCAGTCCCAGACCGGCCCCTCCCTGCTTTCTGGAACGGGATTTATCCACCATATAAAATGCCTCGCAGATTTTATGTACCTCTTCCTCCGGTATGCCACATCCGTCATCTTCAATGCGGATCTCATATATTCCTTCTTCTTCGGGCAGCCATCTGCCTATCATACGGATCTCATCTCCCTGTGCAGAAGCCTTTCTCGCATTATCGATCAGATTGATAAAAACCGTTTTTAATAAATCCCTATCCCCTTCTATAACAGCAGGCTCCATATCCAAAACAAAGCTCAATCCCCAAGGATTCAACAAAGGCACTACGACCCCCTGCACTTCTTGCCCCAACACCTGCGTATAAATATCCTGTTTTTCTATCTCCTGTCGTTTTAATGCGATCAGATCAAATAGCTTAAGCGACATTCCCTCTAGTCGTTTCCCCTCCCGAAAAATATAATCCGCCGTCAGAATCTGCTGTTCCTTAGGCAACTCTTTAGAACGCAGCATATCTGCATAGCCGATGATGGCAGTCATCGGCGTTTTTATCTCATGAGTAAAGCTGGCAACAAAATCCTCCTGCTGCCTCGCCCGCTCCTTTAACTCCTGTACATGCCCTTCGATCGCCTGTGCCATGCTGTCGAATTTTGTTCCCAGTTCTCCGATCTCATCCATAGAGTGGATCTCGGTCCGTACAGAATAATCACCGGAAGCAATGACCGACGCCGTATTATTTAATTGTTCAATGGGTTTCGTCAGCCAGCGGCTGATCAAAAAAATCAGTCCGCCACAGATAACTAAAGCAATCAGCATCGTGAGCTGAAAAAAACGGATCTGTTTTTCATTCTGCTGATATACATCGGAAATATCTCTTTGATTCACCAAATAAAAATTACCATCTTTTAACCAGATCACACTTGCAATCGTCAGTATCCAGCGGTTGTCCCTTTGTTCAATGATATAATTGCGTCTCCCTCGTTCCAGATAATCCAACAAACTGTCATCAAAAACCAGTGCATCTCCGTTGGAAAATAGATTCTCCCGATCAACGTCAAGCAGAGCAAACCGGATTCCCGTACCTTCCACGCTTCCGGCAATATCATCTCCGATTTCCCCTTTTAAGAGAGCAATTATGGAACCATACCCGGCATCATTTACCATCAGATCTACGATACTGGACTGTACCGCAGACACCACCATCTGATGCTCATCCATGCCTCTCTTAACCTGCATATCCATAGAGACCTGATAACTGTTATGAATCAAAAGAAAACCGACTACGCCGAGGGCGATAGACATTAGTATGATATTGGCCACCAATACCTTTAGCTTAAAGCTCATTTTTATACCTCCAGCCGATACCCGCACCGGTAAATCGTTTTCAGGCAATCTTCCAGCCCCAGCTTTTTTCTCAGTCTCTGCACATGCAGATCCAAGGTACGGGTATCTCCCGTGAAATCCGTTTCCCATACATTTTCATATATCTTATCCCGAAACAGTGTAATATTCGGATTTCGGGCAAATAAAAGCAAAAGCTCAAACTCCTTCGGCGTCAGATCAATCTCTGTCTGCTCCTTTCGTACCTTACGGTTTTCCGTATCGATACTGATATGCCGGAACTGAATATGGCTTTCCTCCAGCTTATGATACCGTCTCAGCACTACCTTTATCCGTGCCAGAAGCTCAACGATCTCAAAAGGCTTTATAATATAATCCTCCGCTCCCAGATTCAAGCCCCTTACCCGGTCTTCGAGCCCTGCCTTTGCGGTTATGAATATCACAGGAATTTCCATAGGGCGGATATATTCCAAAAGCTCATAACCATCCACTTCCGGAAGCATAATATCCAGCAAAACCAGATCATAGGTATTCTCCTCCAACAGATCACAGGCGGTCATCCCGTCCAAAGCACAGGTACAATGATACCCGGCATCCGTAAGGTTCATATGGATCAAATCAGAGATTGCTTTTTCATCTTCTACTATCAAGATCCGAATCATTCTTTTTCCCTCAACTATCCGTTTCTGCTAAAATTAAAACTCCTGTTCCATTTCCGAATAAATCTCACATAACGCTGTCCGGCTCAAATCCGCAGTATCCAATATCGTATACCGATCCGGCCGGGTCTTCTTCGCCAGCTGCCATGCCTCTACAAACATATCTTCGGTAATCTTCCACTGGGAGGGCTTTACCGGCAGCGCATATTCATGAAGCAGTCGTTTGAGTTTCCCAATATTCCGTTTCTGAAAGATACAAGCCGGAACGCTGCCCATCGCTACTGCAATACCGTGGGGAACGTATACCTGATCCGCAAAATTTTCTTCCAGAGAATGACAGAATAAATGCTCTGCCCCGCTGCTTGGTCTTGAGTTTCCCGCAATCTCCATAGCAAGGCCGCCCATTACCAGTGCCTGTGTCAAGACTTTAATAAAGCTCTTGCTCTTTATGGACTTTTCTTCGTTATAACAAATCGAATTAAATGCCATTTTGGAAATCATATAAGCAAAATCATCAATGGAATTTCCGGTTGCGGCAGCATCTAGCTTCCAGTCATTTAAGGCGGTATATTTGCTTATGGTATCTCCCACCCCAGCTAAAAGCTGGCCTTCCGGCGCTCCCATGATCAGGTTTACGTCAACAATGATACTGCTTGGAATCGTGCATTGAAAGGTCTTTCGTTTTTGTCCCTCCGTTCCCAATACAGCAACCGGAGACGCCAGACTGTCATTGCTTAAGGTCGTTGGAAGGCAGAGAAATACAGCCTTACTGACAAAGGCAGCGTATTTCGCCAGATCCAGCACCATACCACCGCCAAAGCCTATGACAACTGCTATATCATGCATACAGATATACTTTGCCAGATCGACTGCCTGATCAAAGGTTCCCTCTTCTACCAGATAAAGCTCACTGTTATGAAAATCCTGCCGCAGATCCGACAACGTATCCCCAAACAATCCCTGAAGCGTCCGGTCTGTCACTATAATGGCCTTCTTTCTTCCAATTCCCGGCACACAATCCGACATTACTTCATTCACACGGGTAAAGATCCCTTCTGCTACTAACAAATGATACGGTAAACGGAAACGATTCATATACATTCTCCTTTTTCACATACAAGACCTCAAGCGGCATTAGCAAACTTATTAACCCGCTTATTTTTTCTCATCATCAAAATAGCCGATATACCGCACTTCATGGTTCCCTTTTGGGAAAAGATATTGATACAAATCCACAAAATAATCATCCGTCATGCTTGCGATATAGTCCACTACGATTGCATTCGGGTCACTGTCCTCATAGCTTCGGTCTGTGTAATAATGGGTAAGGTCATTGATATAGGATATATGATGCCGATAGAGTATGGAATCCTTTCTCCCTGCTTTTGCTTCTTTTAACAGTTCTTCATAGATCTCCGTCATCATAGGCTCTATCTGTTCCTGATACACCTGTTTTAATGCCCTATTTCCATAAATCAGCTCATAGTTTTCCTTTTTTGCTATGGAAAATGCCTGAAAAAATTCTTCATCAATTTTCAGATAAGGTTTTCCGTAGCTGTTTTCCACGATATTGACGATCATGTTATTGATGATCTCTGCATTCGAGGTTCCAATCTTTCCTCCGGTATAGCTGGGTTCCCGGTCAAAGAGCTTTAGTTTTAAAGCATCCTGCCGGTCTTTTCCCAGATATGCGATAATATCCGATACCCGCATAACACAGCCCTCCAGCGTTGCAGGTATCAATTCCTTATTTGCATTCGGATCCTGATAACACTGCTCCATCTTCCGATCAAAACCGTCAAAGGAAGAATAAGGCTCCGGCCGGTATTCCTCTAATTCCATTTCCCCGTTGTGGCAGATAATGCCATCCAACGTCTGTAAGCTGAGATTTAAGCGGAACATATGATCCAATACTCTGGCGCTTTGAATATTATGATTAAAATGCCGCCCGGTTCTTTCTGCATAAAGCGTATCCAAGATCCGCTCGCCTGCATGTCCAAATGGAGTATGTCCAATATCATGCCCCAGTGAAATCGCTTCGATCAAATCCAGATTCAGTCCCAGCAGCCGGCCGATATTCCGGGCAATCCGGGATACCAGTTGAACGTGCTGGGAACGTCTGGAAATATCGTCATTTTTATACAGAGAAAACACCTGAGTCTTATCCGCATATCGGTTATAGTAGGGGTTATGCATAATCTTTTCCGTATCACGAACAAAAGCGGGCCGCCAAAGGTTCGCCTTATCATGCTTCCTATTCCTTCGTACTGCATCTTCGTCCTGACAAGCATATGGATTTACATAATGTCGTTCTCTATCCGCCAGAATGCGTTCCTGAATTTCTCTGGAAAGGTTATTGTATTGAGGTTTTGACATAAAATCACCTCCCGGACATGGTATCTCTTTTCTTCCTCGTTTCGTATATTTCTTTACTGCAAAGCAGTCTTTTCGTACTCCGCTTCCCGAAAGCCCAGAATGATTTCTTTATCCGTAATCAGGATCGGACGCTTTACCAACATTCCGTCTGTAGCCAATAATTTAAGCTTGTCCTCCTCAGACATAGATGAAAGCTTGTCCTTTAGTCCCATAGACTTATACAGCAGACCGCTGGTATTAAAAAAACGTTTTATATCCAGACCGCTTTTCTTATACCAATCCTTCAATTCCTCATAGGTGGGACGTTCCGTTTTAATATCCCGCTGCTCATAAACGCAATTATGATCGTCCAGCCATTTTTTTGCCTTCATACAGGTAGAACATTTTGGATAACATAAAAACAGCATTGATTTCTCCTTTCCGTAACTTTCGTACCTTGTTTTTACACTGAATTTTAAGCGTTTTGTATCCGCAGGGGATGCTCACGCAGCAGCGGATAGGAAATCAAGGTATCTCCATCCAGATCTTCTTTTCGCATATCGACGCCGTTTATCTGTCTGTTCTCATAGGTCGTATAATAATAGATCCCTTTATCCGCATTACAGCAGGAGCTGTAAACGGTAATTTCAAATTTCCCATCTCCTAAGTCGACACAGCCTCTTGGATGACTGACGCCGTCCAGCAAATGAAAGAACTGACTAACGCTTTCCTCTTCGGAATCACCGCAAAGCGAATTCATCTTCATAAATACCGCCTTCACAAATCTGGAAGAAGAAGACCAGTCGCCGGGCATACCGACCGCCCCCATTCCCCGGCTGTATGCCTGAAGCTCTAATTCTTGAGAAAACCGGTTTGTCAGTGGTTTAGCAGAAAGCCCCATATAACGGTTTAGCTGAAACAGCTGCATATCAAATTCCGGGTTATTCGTCAATACTCCAACCGGATTTTCATATATCTTTAAGCCCTCCGCAACCGACTCAATGGTTAGTGCCTCCTTAGAATCGGAAAGTATCCAATGCAGCGGCGATAGGGGAAGTGCTTCGCTAAACGGGATCGCTGCCAGATTCAGATGTTCTAACAGCTTTCTTGCCTCCTTGACTGTCGCACACTGACCCAATACCCAGGGAATCAGTTCAAAGGGGGATATATTGTCCTTTCCCTCTGCAATGGGTTTATAATCTGCATTTCCCGGAAAATTCAGTCCGGCCATACATAAGCCTTTTTCATTGACCGCATCGTAGTATAGAGGATAGTTTTCCGACACATATGCCATACCGATCATAGCATAATGCTGCTTCCTTGTATCCGCCTTCCGGAACGGGAAAACAAAATTTCTTGGCGTAATCGTAACCGTTTCCTGATAGGAATACTCCAAATCCAAGTTCCGTCCAAAATAGCAATCCTTTGTTTGAAATGCAATCGCAGTACACATATAAAATCCTCCTTGTGATATGATTTATATAAATACTTTCCACTCTGTCAGGATTCAAACCTATCATACTCCATATCCCTTTCCCTTTTCAATTATAAGTTGACAGATTTCTACTATATTAGTATAACGTGATCCCAGTGAACTATCCCATTCTATATCTTAATTTCCGTCCATTTGCCCCGCTTAAACCGTACAGCAGCAAAAATATACCGAAATACCTGATCGCCAAGAACGCCCATCCAGATGCCAATGATTCCAAATCCCAGCGTATAGCCGCATAGGTAAGAGACAGCGGTCCGTATTAACGTTACACAGATCGTAGAGGCGATCGCTGTATACAGAGTATCGCCGGCTCCCCGCAGACAGCCCATATAAATCACCTGCCGAATCTGGAATATCACGACCAGAATAATGACATACATGATATTCACACCAATCGCAATGATATTTTCTTCCTGAAAAAACAGGGCATATAAAGGTCTGGCACCCAGAAAATAAATGACTGCCAGACATAAGGAAATGATACCTCCCATCATCTTACAGGTGTTTCCATATTCCTTTGCAAGCTCCGGCTTTCCTTCGCCCAGACTTCTTCCGATCAGGGCAACTGCGGCAGCCTGCAAACCATCGCCAAAGGAAAAGGTAAGTCCCATAATATTCATTCCCACCTGATGAGCCGCCATCGCAGCATTTCCCTGATCTGCCGCCATAATGGCAGTCATCATAAAACCTACCCGCATCAAGAGCTGTTCTATAAATACACTATACCCCATTTTAATCAGATGGGACAGCACTCGCAGAGAAGGCCGTATTCGATTTTGAAGAATAAAGGGAATGCTGATAAACCCGTCCCGTTTCATAATGGACATTATGCTCATAATACTGGCAACGACAGTTCCTAAAACCGTTGCCAGAGCCGCTCCTCGGATTCCCAGTGCGGGGAAGCCTAAATGCCCCTCGATCAGCAGATAATTCAGTCCAATGTTGACCAGATTTGAAGTTAAATTGGTCCGCATGGTAATCTTTGTATTTCCTGCTCCTCTTTGTGCAGAATTGATTCCCATTTGAATACAGTTAAAGATCATACCGCCCATGATGATCCGAAAATAAGCTACGGCAGCATCATGGGTTTCCGGTGTAGAACCACAAAGCTCCATGATCGGGCCGGCATAGACCACCAGCAGGATACTGATCATGATGGCTGCTAATATGATAAAGATCACGGCAGTATAAAGAATCGCATTGGCTTCTCCCTGTTTTTGTTCTCCTCTCCGGCGAGCGACCAAAGCAGAAATCGCTACGTTCAAAGCAATAAACAATGCCAGTCCGACAAACTTTGGCTGGACGGTAAGCCCTACTGCTGCGACTGTGTCAGAACCTAATGCACTTACCATAAGGGAATCCACCAAGCCTGCAAAGGCAACAAAAAAAGACTCTACAATCGAGGGCCATGCCATATTTAATGCGTTTTTGATTATAGTCTTATCATATCCTTTTTTTCGTTTTTGTTTGCAGCCTGTTTCCATTTGAACCGCCATCTTTCTTCACACCTTCTCGAACAAACGTCTTTTCAAAACTCGTAAGCAAGTCTTGGCAGGAGACCCAAAGCTTTTCGGTTTCCTTCTGATAAAAAGGACTGCCATATCTCTATGGCAGTCCTTGCTTTTTTCAATCATGTGGATTTACGCCTTGCCAACGGAACCGAATAATTCCATCTTTTCTTTTACCGTTGCCTTGATTGCTTCTGCTCCCGGAGCTAACAGCTTACGAGGGTCAAAGCCTTTTCCTTCTAAATCCTTTCCTGCTTCGATATATTTACGGGTCGCATCTGCAAATGCAAGCTGACATTCCGTATTAACATTGATCTTAGCAACACCTAAGGAGATAGCTTTCTTAATCATATCCTCCGGAATACCGGTACCACCATGAAGCACCAGAGGCATATCCCCGGTCAGCTTCTGAATGGCGTCTAAGGTTTCAAAGCTTAAGCCCTCCCAGTTTTCCGGATATTTACCATGAATATTGCCGATACCGGCTGCCAGCATAGTAACGCCAAGATCCGCAATCGCCTTACATTCCTGCGGATCTGCACATTCGCCTTTCCCGATCACTCCGTCTTCCTCGCCGCCGATAGCGCCAACCTCTGCTTCCAGAGACAAGCCTAACTTGTTGCAGGTCTCAACCAGTTCCTTTGTCTTTGCGATGTTCTCTTCGATCGGATAATGGGAGCCATCGAACATAATAGATGAAAATCCAGCCTCGATACATTTCTTTGCTCCTTCATAGGAACCGTGATCCAAGTGAAGAGCAACCGGAACCGTAATGTTTAATTCCTCGATCATTGCTTTTACCATTGCTGCAACAGTCTTATATCCTGTCATATACTTTCCGGCGCCTTCTGAAACTCCAAGAATAACCGGAGACTGCAGTTCCTGCGCAGTCAGCAGGATGGATTTCGTCCATTCCAGATTGTTGATATTGAACTGACCTACTGCATAATGACCGGCCTTTGCCTTTGTTAACATCTCTTTTGCTGATACTAACATATTAAATCCTCCATTTATCATATTGTCGCACGCTGGGGTACGCATTCATAGATTTAGTATACCCCATTTTCTGGAAGAAATAAAGCAGAAAATGAATCAAACCCGCCGATTTATGACCAATATGGAAGCAGATCTCCCAAATACATATAATCAATATGAAAATAAACTAACAAGATATTCCGCAGGACTACATTTACAACTACGATTCCCAACGCAACATAGCAGAACCAGACCCGCATATAATAATAACGCTTTCCGTTCCGCCGGATCAATGTTATGATAGCACCTATGTAGTATTCTGCGAACAGCACCGCCAGAAATAGCACAAGGGGATGGGAACAGAAGGAACGCCATAGCCGAAGCTCCAATAACGCATAAACCGCTCTGGTTCCACCACAGCCGGGGCAATACAGATGAAACAACTCATGAAACATACAGGTCGTATGGAACTGCTGCAGACCGGGAAAATACCGCCAAAACAATATACCTGCCAGAACCAGCAATGCCCCTGCATTGACCCAAAGAAAAATATTCCTTTCCTGCCGGATAAAAGACTCTTTCATGTTTTTCTTCCTTTTCGTAAACTTTCAGACAAATTTAACTATAACACATCACGAATCTCCTAGCAATGCACGATATTTTCCAATGCTTGCCTTTTTCAATAAAATATGCTACTGTCAAACTGGAGTTATTCTTTTGGAAGTAAAGTATAATCTGTGAGGGAAGTATGGATAAAAAATCTTTTTTAGTATTCTTAAATTATCTTTTTCATTATAGCAATATACCGATCTGTGTCCTACAAGGCGACGACATAGTGCTGCAGCTTCCTGCCACTGCTCATTTTTTGAACAGAAATCAACCTTATCTGGAAGCCTTAAAAAAGCTATGCCGTTCGGTTTCTTATACAGCCTCTCCATATGGTGCCTTATATGGACTGGTTCATGTGGCAGAAGTCAATTATTATATTTTTATCGGTCCTTTTTTTATCACACCGGTCACGCAGGATATTATATCAGAACTGTTGGAAACCCTGGAAATTCCGGAAGCGGAAACAGCGCAGGCCAAAATTTTTTTCAATGGCATTTCCAGCGGTTCTCTCTATCATTTTCTTTCTTTTTTGTCCTGCTTAAACTTTGCGTTAAATCGGGAGCTTTTAACAATCGAGGAAATTGATTTTCCTATGGATTCCCATAAGCAGGGAGAATATATTCAGAGTGCATATGCGCATACCAACTTTGAAGCCAGAGAAAGCAAACCTCTGCACAATACGTATCTATATGAAATGCGGTATATGGATTTAATCGCACGGGGAGATACAGAAGGAATGAAGCGGGCATTGATCACCCCTTTACCGGGGCGATATGGTTCGATTGGCAATGACGCCCTTCGTCAGGCCAAAAATGTTTTCATTGCCGCCTGTACCTTATATACCCGTGCCGCTATAACAGGCGGACTAGGTGTTGAAGCTGCCTACAATCTCAGCGATACCTATATCCGGACCAGTGAATCCTATACAACTGTAGCCGAAGTGGAACGTCTGATGCAGAAAATGCCGCTGGATTTTACGGAACGAGTGGAACAGGAGGTGAAATTTAAAAATGTTTCACAGCCTGTCATTACCGCCATTCATTATATCCGTGAGCATATCAACCTTCCCCTTACAGCAGATGAAATCGCTGCCCAGGTAAATCTAAGTACCTCCTATTTTCTGAAACGCTTCAAGTCGGAAACCGGACAAGGGCTTTCGGAATTTATCACCCATACGAAAATTGACGAGGCATGCAGTTTACTTTCTTATACGGATAAAACATTAACCGAGATCAGCAACTATCTGTATTTTTCCAGTCAAAGCTACTTTCAAAATGTTTTTAAGAAGGTAACCGGCTATACGCCTGCCCGTTATCGTAATATGAAACGAAATCCGGTTTTCCTGCGTCCTCCTGAATAAAACGGTTTAGTGGAATTCATCTCTTGGCACCCGTTTTTCCTTTTTTATCCGTTTCATTGCTGTCAGGGACTTTCCGAACTCCTCCAGCATCTGTTGTCCTGCCCGCTTAACCGCCTGCCGATAGTCCGGATTCCCGTGAATGCCTTTGCGGATCTGCCGGATTCGGGACCGCCATCGGTTTTCACCAAAATCATCTAGGGTCTCAATCTCTGATTCTTCCATAACGTCAAACAGGCTGGTTACAAATTGCTTTCGTTCTTCCAGCGACAGAGAATAAATCCATTCATGCACCGTATGAGACAAAAACCGGCTTTCCGCTTTCCGCTTTGGAATAGATACAAACTGCGTTCCAAGCACCCGCCATGTAGTTGGATCGTGCTGCTTTAATCCACTTTCTCCGCTGGAAACGATCGTAAAATTTTCGTCGTGTTCTAACAGCATTCCAATCAAAGAGGCATCCGGTACATATTTATGGATTTTCTTTTTTATCCGCTGATACCCGATACTGGAAAGCATGGATTTTGAAAACCCCGGTCCATCGTTATTATAGATACCCTGAATTCGCTGCTGCAGCTGCGGCCTTGCCTTCGCCGCTGCATAAACCGCCAGATTGCCGCCCTTAGAATGGCCGCCCAGCCACAGGTTACCGTTTAACTTTCTTCCTACATAGTTTAAATAGTCTGCCGCCTTTCTCTGCGCCGGTACTGTTTCAAAGCACATCCGAAAATTTTCTTCCCAGCCGATGATGGTATCATCCGTTCCCCGAAAAGCCAGAAAATAGTTTCCTTTCTCAATCTGGATACAAATTGCGCTAAACTGCGAATGTTCCTCTTTTCTGACGCTGTTTTGATAATACATCAGCTTCATATCACCAAATCGTTTTGTTTCAGCAATCCGCCGCATGGAAAATGGTGTCATCTTGATCAAAGAAAACCGTCTCAATAAATCCTTTTCATTTTTTTCTCTCCAAAACGCTTCCGACGCCTCCCGCAGCGTAATGCTGTCCTCTTCCCACGGGGAAGGTACGATAGAATCGAAGGGGACATAGGATAAATTTGCCAGTATCAGACTGTCAACCTCATTCAACGGACTTTGGGCAAGGGTTAAGTCCCCTCGCCAATTTATATAATCCAAGATACCAGCCATCGGTTTTTCCTCTCAATTCCATGCTTTTTATCCTTATAGTATTGGCAAAACCGGCAGTTTCTACCCAGCTTTTCTGAACTTCTTACAAACTCTATGGCAATTCTTACAGTTTGTTTATAGTTTTCTCTGTTTTTCTTTATAATTTCATCATTTTTTGAACACAAAATAAACACACTTTTCTTCTATATTGAACATTGTAAGAGCTTTTCATATATTTGAATCCTCTCTCCCCTCATTTGAAATGGCTGGCACCTCCTAACAGAGGCTACCAGCCATTTCTTTTATACCTATTCCTATAAATCATCCCTGTTCGCTTTTGTCCATAATACATGAGCATTTCATCAGGATTTATTCTGTTCCTCGACCAACCGTTCCGCACCATAAATCTTACGCAGCTTCGGCTTTTCGATCTTTCCCGTTGGATTTCTGGGAATCTTCGCAAATATGTAACGCTTGGGACGCTTATACCGGGGAAGCTTCTGACAGAAGCGTTCCATCTCCTCCTCTGTGCAGCGATACCCTTCCTTCACTTCGATAATGGCTGCGGTAATTTCACCCAGCCGCTTATCCGGCAGCCCGATCACAGCCACGTCCTTAACGGTCGTATGGCATCGGATAAAATCTTCAATCTGCACCGGATAGATATTTTCTCCGCCACTGATAATAACATCCTTTTTCCGGTCAACCAAAAATATAAAACCGTCTGCATCCTGCATCGCCATATCTCCGGTATACAGCCAGCCGTCCTTTAGCACTTCCCTAGTCGCTTCCGGGTTCTTATAATAACAGGTCATGACACCGGCGCCCTTGACACAAAGCTCACCTACATCTCCTTGTTTTACCATATTTCCGGCTTCGTCCACGATCTTGACCTCCCAGCCATAGCCGGGAACCCCGATCGCCCCTACTTTATGGATATTTTCCACTCCTAGATGCACACAGCCCGGCCCTATGGATTCAGACAGTCCGTAATTCGTATCATATTGATGATGTGGAAAATATTCCTTCCAGCGTTTGATCAGACTCGGCGGAACCGGCTGGGCTCCGATATGCATTAACCGCAGCTGGGAAAGCTCGTAATCCTCCAACTTTAAATCCCCACGATCCAATGCATCTAAAATATCCTGTGCCCAAGGGACTAAAAGCCAGACAATGGTACACCGCTCCTGAGAAATTGCCTTCATAATAAACTCCGGTTTAGTTCCTTTCAGGATAACAGCCTTTCCGCCTGACAAAAGACTGCCAAACCAGTGCATCTTTGCTCCTGTATGATATAAGGGAGGAATACATAAAAAAACATCCTCCTTTGTCTGCCCGTGATGCTTCTGCTCTACCCGGCAGGAATGCATAAGGCTTAAGTGCTTATGCAGGATTGCCTTTGGAAACCCGGTAGTGCCGGAGGAGAAATAAATAGCACCGTTATCCTCGTCGGTGATCGTTATGCCCGGACGTTGACTGGAACAGTTAGCGGTCATACTGTTATAATCTTCTGCAAAGGTAGGACAGTTTTCTCCTACATAGAATAACAGCCGATTCCGACTGATTTCCTCTGCGATTTCCTCAACCCGTCCGATGAATTCCGGTCCGAATACCAAAATATTTACATCTGCCAATTCCAGACAATACTGGATCTCATCGGAAGCATAGCGGAAATTTAAAGGAACCGCCAACGCTCCGGTCTTCAGGATACCAAAATAGATTGGAAGCCATTCCAGACAGTTCATCAGCAGGATAGCAACCTTGTCGTCCTTTTTGATCCCTCTGCTCAACAAAAGGTTTGCAAAGCGATTTGCCTTTTCGTCAAATACGTTCCAAGTAATCTCCCTTCGATAATGCTCCAGTGGATTCGGCTCGATCAGTTCATATTCCTTCCACGTTACTCTGCGTCGTTCCTTGATTTCCGGATTGATCTCTACCAACGCCACATCATTGGCATATTCCTTAGCATTGTATTCCAAAAGCTCCGTAATCGGCATTCCTATATCCTCCTCCGCTTTTTATTCCATAAGCTAAAAAAGGGACAAAATCCGCTTTCCTTCGGACTCTGTCCCAAACGCTAGACATATTTTAGCACAGTAAAGCAAAGAAGTAAACCTTTTTTCCAGTCTCTTACACTGTCTGTATCAGGATTTTTTCTTTCCCAGATACCGATTGACCCGTGCCTGATAACGAAGGTATTCTTCCTCATGCGTTTCTTTTAAATAAACCTCCTCCACATTTACAATCTGCAAATGAAACATGACAGCCGCTAATGCAGATACCAAAAACAGTATCCAGTTGTAAAACATGAGCAGTATTCCAAAATAAAGCAGATCAAAGCCAAGAAATGCCGGGTTCCGGCTCACTTCATAAATCCCCTCTGTAATAAGAGGCGTCTGATCCGTTGCAGAAACACCTGCCCGCCAGCTGTTTCCCATTTGGGATGCCGCCATGATAAACATAGCTGTCCCCACAGCTCCAATCAAAATTCCTATGATTCTTATCCATGTCGGATAATAGGTAATACCAAGAATCATACTGACGATTTCTGCTATTGGCACAAGAATGGCAGCTATTGTCAGAATTAGCTCGATCGTCTTTGCTTTCCCCGTTCTTCCTTTTCCCATTTGATCGGTTCTTATCTCCTGCGTTTTCTGCTGCAGCTGCTTATAAAAATAAAATCCGTAAAAGACTATCAGCAGGCCAAAACCAAATACCTGAAATACCATTACCTATAACCTCCCAGTCATGTATACTTATTCATAGTAAAATCCCATCAGCTTCTCTATGTTTTTATCCAATGCCGCCCAAGCAAGCTGGAAAAGCACCGGATTCACCGGTTGTACCCTACTTCAAATGCCTTTTTATTTATTTCTACCGTTTTGGGCGGTACGGTAAGTTCAATCACCTTTAACCAGTCTTCCTTTGCATAATCCATGTGCTGAGCCGCCACACCTAAGACGATGATATTAAATACTTTGGAATTTCCAAGCTTTTTCGCTTCCGCCATCGCATCGATCGAATATAGCTTATGCTTTGCTGCCAATTCTTCCAATATGCCTTCCGGATACTGAGCAGCTCCGGTAACGACCGTAATGGGATCCATCCGCTGGTCATTTACAATGATCACCCCATCCTTTTTCAAAAAATGTGCATACCGCTTTGCTTCTAAACGCTCAAATGCGATCAAAACGTCTGCCTGTCCTTCCTCAACGATCGGTTCGGCAACAGAATCTCCATAACGGACATAGGTCACAACACTTCCGCCTCGCTGTGCCATTCCATGTACCTCGGACAGCTTCACGTCATAATCCGCCTGTATGGCAAGTCCTCCAAGAATCCGGCTGGTAAGCAGAGTACCCTGTCCGCCTACGCCTACTATCATGATATTTTTCGTTTCCATTTTCCGTCACCCCCTATTTCGCTTCCGTTCGAATCGCATCAAAGTTACATAACTGCTTACACAAACCACATGCATTACACATAGTTTCATCAATGGATATGGTTCCGTCTTCCTTCCGAGTTAATGCCGGACAGCCGGGACGCAGACACAGACCGCATTTCTTGCAGTTTTCCGGAACCGGCACACACTTATCCGGAAAGACATTTCCCTTTAACAGTACACAAGGGGACTTGGTAATGATGACCGATACTGCATCTCGTTTTGTTTCTTCTTTTAATACCCGTTCCAATTCTTCTACATCAAACGCATTCACCTCAACCACATGTTCAATGCCAATCGCTTTACATAACTGATAGATATTGATTGCATATGTAGGCTCACCCTTTAAGGTCTTTCCGGTGGCCGCATGATCCTGATGCCCTGTCATACCGGTTGTCGAATTATCCAAAATCATTACTGTTCCGGTACTTTTATTATACACCATATTCATCAGGGAATTGATTCCCGTATGCATAAAGGTACTGTCACCGATCACTGCCACCCAGTTCTTGATATACTCCTTGCCTTTTGCCTTTTCCATACCATGGAGGCTGGAAATCGAAGCCCCCATACAGATCGTTGTATCTACGACATTTAAAGGCGCTACCGCTCCCAGAGTATAGCAGCCAATATCGCCGGCTCCATGAATGCCTAATTTTTTCAGAACATAATATACACTTCTGTGCGGACAACCCGGACAAAGAATCGGCGGGCGGGCAGGCACCTGCGCCGGAGCATCCAACTCTAATTCTTGTTTTAAGATCGCCTTGCGAAGAAGATTCGCACTGTATTCTCCCTGCACAGTCAATATTTCTTTCCCCTTGCAGGAAACACCCCATGCACGTACCTGCTCTTCTATGATCGGATCCAGCTCTTCTATGATATACAATTCATCCACCTTTGCGGCAAAATCCAGTATCATCTGCTTTGGCAGAGGATTTACCAAGCCCAGCTTCAAAATACTGGCATTCGGCAATACTTCCTTTACATACTGGTACTCAATACCGCTGGTAATGACGCCCAGTCTGGTATCTCCCATTTCCATCCGATTGACCGGCATAGAAGCCCCGTCCGCCGCCATAGCCAGTTCCCGTTGTTCAACATAAATATGGCGCCCCTTTGCATTTCCCGGCATCATGACATATTTTGCGGGATTTCTTTCATAGGGCTTATCCTCCGGTACAACTCTATCCTCTAAGCAGACCAGCCCCTGTGAATGGGAAAGCCGGGTCGTGGTTCGCAGGATTACCGGCGTAGCATATGTTTCGCTTAATTCAAACGCATATTTCATAAAGTCCTTTGCTTCCTGACTGTCTGAGGGCTGTAAAACCGGAACATGAGCCGCTCTGGCAACTGCTCTGGTATCCTGTTCGTTCTGAGAACTGTAAAGTCCCGGATCATCGGCGGCTACCAGCACCATTCCTGCATTTACCCCTCCATAAGAAATGGTATACAGGGGATCCGCCGCTACGTTTACACCGACATGCTTCATACAGCACATGGAACGTACTCCACTGATACAGGCGCCGATCGCCACCTCCGTTGCCACCTTTTCATTGGGCGCCCATTCTGCGTACACTCCGTCGTATTTTACAAGGCTTTCACTGATCTCTGTACTGGGAGTTCCCGGATAAGCTGAAGATACCTTCACACCAGCCTCCCATGCGCCTCTCGCAATCGCCTCATTTCCCAGCATAATCTTTTTTTCCATATAGTTTTCCTTTCTTCCGGCTATTTCGCCATACGCAACGGATTTCTTCCGTCATTTTAGTCATGGTGTTTTTCCCGAATCTCTTTTGTTATCTTTTCTATAAAATGCTCCAAAGACATGGCGCCTAAGTCTCCTTCTTCTCCTCGCCGCCGGACGGAAACAGTGCCTTCCGCCTCCTCATTGGCTCCTACGATCAACATATACGGAATCTTCTCCAGCCTAGCCTCTCGGATCTTGTAACCGATCTTTTCTCCCCGTTCGTCAAGGCCAACCTTGATATCCGCCTTCCGAAGCTCAGAAAATACCTTTTTTGCATACTCCATGTATTTATCGGAGATCGGAAGGATCCGTACCTGCTCCGGCATCAGCCATGTAGGCAATGCACCTGCATATTTTTCAATCAGCCATGCAAGCGTCCGCTCATAACATCCCATAGAGGTACGATGTATAATATAAGGACGTTTCTTTTCTCCGTTCTGGTCGATATAATACATATCAAACCGCTCTGCCAAAAACATATCCAACTGGATTGTGATCATGGTATCTTCCTTGCCATATACATTCTTTGCCTGAATATCCAGCTTTGGCCCGTAAAAGGCGGCCTCTCCTTCCACCTCCGTATACTCCAGTCCGATGTCATTCAAAATCACACGCATGGCATCCTGTACCCGATCCCATTCTTCTGCCGTACCCAGATATTTCTCACTGTTTTGCGGATCCCATTTCGACATCCGGTAGGTGACATCCTCTTCCAGCCCTAATGTAGTCAGACAATATTTTGCCAATTTCACACAGCCTTTGAATTCGTCTGCTATCTGTTCCGGCGTACAGATCAAATGCCCTTCCGATATTGTAAACTGCCGTACTCTGGTAAGTCCATGCATTTCACCAGAATCCTCATTCCGGAATATGGTAGACGTCTCACCCATACGGTAAGGAAGATCCCGATAGCTTTTTTGTGTTGCCTTATAAACATAATACTGAAACGGACAGGTCATCGGACGCAGCGCCAGTATTTCTTTTCCTGACTTGCTGACTCCATTCTCATCTTCATCATCTTCTCCTAACAAAAACATTCCGTCCTTGTAATGATACCAATGATCGGATATTTTATATAAATCTGATTTTGCCATCAACGGTGTTTTTGTCCGTACATATCCCCACTCATAATCTTCCAGATCCTCAATCCAGCGTTGCAGAGTCTGAATGATTTTCGTTCCCTTAGGCATAAACAATGGAAGTCCCTGTCCGATTACATCGACTGTCGTAAACAGCTCCATTTCCCGTCCAAGCCGGTTATGATCCCGCAGCCGGATATTCTCCAAGAATTCCAGTCGTTCCTCCAGATCCGCCTTTTTCGTATAGGCGGTTCCATAAATCCGGGTCAGCATCTTTTTGTTTGAATCCCCCCTCCAATATGCACCGGACGAAGAGGTTAGTTTGAAAAACTTTACCGCCTTGGTATTCATCAAATGTGGGCCTGCACACAGGTCGGTAAAATCTCCCTGCGTATAAAAGCTGATGACCGCATCTTCCGGCAGATCCCGAATCAGTTCAACCTTATACGGCTCATGCTTTGTTTCCATCAGTTGAATCGCTTCTGCCCTTGGAAGGGTAAAGGTAGTTATCTCGTCCCCCTGCTTTACCAGTCGTTTCATCTCCGCTTCAATCTTATCCAAGTCCTCCCTGGTCAAAGGGGGCATATCAAAATCATAATAAAAGCCTTCGTCAATCGCCGGACCTATCGTACATTTTGCCTCCGGATATAAATGCTTAACTGCCTGTGCCAAAATGTGGGAAGCAGTATGCCGGAAGGTCTTTTTTCCTGCTTCATCCTGAAAGGTTAAAATATTCAGACTGCAATCCTGATCTAAAACTGTCCGCAGATCTACTACCTTACCGTCTACTTCTCCTGCACAGGCCATCCGTGCGAGACCTTCACTGATGTCTGCAGCGATGTCGATTACTGACATCTTTTGTGCATATTCTTTTACTGTTCCGTCCTTTAGCGTAATTTTCATTTTCTCGCTTCCTTTCTCTAAATTTTAATGTGTTTTCTTTGCAAAAACAAAAATCCCTGACGTATATTTTCATACGTCAGGGACGATTTATCGTGGTTCCACCCTGTTTTCCCGCAGATTCTCTTCCCACAGGACACTTCATTCTGGTGATAACGGTACCGACCGTCTTCCTTTCCAACTCTAATGTTTTCCCGGAAGAAGCTCCAAGCTGGTATTCAAAGATGCCTGCTGCCAATCCCTCTCAGCAAATGGGACAGTCTCTGTTCAGCGGTATTATCTTCTACTTATCTTGTCCTCGCTTTTTCAATATAGATAAATAGTAAGCGAATTTCTGTTAAATGTCAAGAGAGACCATACGTTTTCAAGTTTTTTACATCTGCTTTTCCTATAATCAGTATTATTCCCGAAAAATTGGAAATAGTATGTACATAGAATTTTAACAGACCCGTGTTTTTGCTCCGTCTGCATGAAAGGAAGGGAATCGTTTGCTGCCTGCTTATGTATATCTTTATTTTGGGCAAGCTGTCCGTCAGCAATTACCGGATGCCTTGCAAACGATCATTAAGCATCAGCCTTCCCTGTACCAAGCCGGCTTACTGGGGCCGGATCTTTTTCTCTGCTGCCATCGTTTCTTTTCGGATACTGTTTATGAAACGGGACTCCGGCTGCATAAACAACCGGCAGTTTTCTTTTTTCAGCAGGCATTAACCATTCTTTCAGAGTTGTCAGATCCGGAAGCCGGACTTGCATATCTGTTCGGTTTTATCTGCCATTTTATCTTAGACAGCGAAGATGCGGTTCATATGGAATCGGTAACCCAATCAAACAAGTCTGCATACAAAGAGAAGGATTTCAAACCAAATCGTGTCCTTTTTAAATTTCACTATTCTGCCGAGGAGTATGGAATCATTGCAGCCTTTTTCCCGGAAATAACAAATAAGCAGATCAAACGCTTATTAAAAACAGGATTTTTTATTCACCGCTTATCGTTCTTTTTCAAGATAACAAAAGGGCAGTTGTTGCGAAGAAGCAGGGAGGAAATCCCTGCTGCCGTGCAGCTATGTGAAAATTATTACAATACCTTTTGTGAACTGGATATTTTATCAAACCGTTTTCAGCGGGCCTTTAATATCCATACCAAAAGCTGTGAGCCGGTATCAAATATGCTTTGATAGATATTTTTCTTTTGTTGCCATTCCGCCCCGGATATGGCGTTCGGATTTGTTAATGTCTAATACGACTCTGGCACGGGCGGCAAGCGACGGATTGATCTGGATTAACCGTTCTGTTATGTCTTTATGTACCGTACTTTTGCTTACGCCAAACTGTTTAGCGGTCTGCCGCACTGTTGCATTTGTTTCAATGATATAATTGGCAATCTCGATTGCACGTTCTTCGATATATTCTTTCAAGGAAAATCTCCTGAAACATTGTTTTTATAATGTATGCAGGAGAGAATGCCGCTATGAATTTCTATGAAATTTTTCTAATTCAAGTTCTCCTTTAAGCGTCCTTTTGCGAAACTCGGCTCTGCGTTGGCAGATTCGGTATAGGACTTGTACCGGATTCTTACATCAATCTTGCACATTTCCCATTCTTTCCGTTTTTAACTGGTTCCACCACAATCCCCGGTATACTTTGGACAAAGGTTCCCAGTTGGGAATACCCATAACTCTTTACATCGAAATCCGGAAATCTCTCATGAATCATTTGCCCCAGTCTTCCCAAATCGGTAGGCCCCCGTCTGACAGTCGCCAAAATGAAATCCTCCAGATTCTTCTCATTTTCATCCAAACCGCTCAATGAAACATTTACCGTACTATGATCCTGTGTCACTACAAAATCCTTTAATTCTTTTACCAGCTTTGTCATAGAACTATAACCGTAATTCCGCTCATCAAAGTCCTTGTATAATCTTTGGATACTGCTCTTTAATCCGCCTAAACCGGTTCGGTTTCCCTGATTTTCATTTTCCCGGACGATCTCGATCATGCTCTTTTTTATTTCTTTTAGCGGAACGATATTTTCTTCAAGATCCGTTGCTTTGCGAGTGGTTTCTTGTGTTTTCTGTCCGGTGGTTACGATTTCATCGGAGTCTCCGTAAATAATCTCCAGATTCTTATAGATAGTACAAGCCGCTTTCAGGGTCTTGGAGGCGTCGCTTTTCCCCATTCCGATCACTTCCATGCCTTCGTCACACAACCGGTTTACCAGACGGGTAAAATCACTGTCAGACGATACAATACAGAAAATATCTACATTTTTTGTATACATAATATCCATGGCATCAATGACTAACATAATATCTGCCGCATTTTTCGCAGTAGAATATCTAGGCTGCTGGATCGGTACAACAGCATACGACAATGCCTTATGATTCCATTCACTTAATGTTTTAGAAGTAAAATCCCCATACATTCGTTTATATGTTACCGTACCGTAATTTTTTAATTCCATAAAAATACCGTCTAAGTATTTTACACTGGTATTTTCCGCATCAATCAGCAAGGCTATCCGTTTTTCCATGTTCTTCCTTCCCCATCTTCTCCCGTCGCTTATGCACTGACGCATACCGCTTCTGCGACTTTTTTATCTACCCCTATAGATTACCATAGGTTTGCATGATTTACAATCTGGTCTTTCTGATATTGTCTATAAATTCCTTAGTTTTTTACCAGATTTTTCGTCTTTTTACGAGAGCCGCAGCTGTACACAAAACAGCTTGTCTGCCATTTACCTGCTTCCGGTTCAGACAGGCAAAGAAACTGCCTTCACTCCACCGTTTCATTTTATCGAAAATGAAAAAGAAGGGAACCTGTTATTCGTTCCCCTCCTCTTCTTCAATCGGCCTCCATGCCTTACCATATTTAATATCCTTAAATAGTGCCGCTAATCCGGTAATCTGCTTTAACCGCAGGATCTCATCCTTATCCATTCCAAGATGTCTGGAAATCCAAGCATCGGAACGTCCCAGCTCATGTAACTCCTTTACTATGTTGCTCATCAGATCAACATCATGTGTACCTCTTGCCCGATTATGCCGGATGGTACTTGCCATTCTGTTATCAATGGATTTATCAATAACCGATACCGGCAGCATTCCTTTTTCCCGTTCATAGATGTCACTGTGCTCCAGCATGATCCGATACCGGTGGAACCCGTCCACTATAATATAGACGTCTTCCTCTTTGTCGTAATAACAGACAATCGGCATCGTATAACCGTCTTCCTTAATGCTTTCATATAACAGCTTCATTTCCGGAGGCGCCACTGTATTCGGATTATATGTATTCGCCTGAATTTTTTCTATCGGTACTGAAATAATGTGATATGCAGGACTTTTAAATTCCATATTCCATTTCCTCCACGCCTTTATATTTCCGCCGGATACTGTCAACCCGCCTTTGTTGTTCTCTGGTAAGTCCAAAGCCCATGAAACGGCAGGTATGGTCATTTTTTAAGATGCAGTAGCACATTCGTTTCCAGCTTGGAACATCCTTCGTTGATTTAATATCGTCTGTGTCATCTGGTATTTTTTCTAAAAAAATAATCCTGGATTTTTTATTTAATGTATAATTGGAAACACCATTTCTACGAATCTGATAGCCATGTTCCAACAGTTCCTGAATGGTATCTTCATCTAAGCCGCCGCCTGTCCTGTGCCAGAACCGCATAGAGGCATTAAACTTTCTTGCATAATTATTCCGCAGGCGGGCAGGCAGGGTGTCCAGCAAAAAGCGGGTATAGGATTCCCACGTATGTCCCTCCGGCAATGTCACGTTTCGATACCCCATAGCCTTCGTTTTTCCATAAATGCAGGCAAAATTCGCACCTCGAACCCTTCCAACCAGTTTTACCCAGATCTCCGGATCTATGACCCGGTACAGATTCAAAGAATCCTTCGAGTAATCGTTAAAGGGAGAGGCTACCCGCATCTGCGTTACCTTCAGACCTGCCATATAATACAAGTCATAAAGACGGTTATAGTCGTAATCATGCTTGTAGATCGTATGCCATACATCATTCAATGACCAATCATACATTGGAGAGGCGCACCAGACATTTTTAAACTGTTTGCTTATCCAGCATTCTCCCTGATAGCCATACTTCATATTCAGAAAGCCGCTGTACCGCTGCAGAGATTCGTCTGCCCGCATTCCCAAGAGACATACGGTTTTCCCCTTGCCATGAGATTGACAATACCACCGTCCGAATTGTTTTGCCAAGTCCTCCTGATGCATTCGATACCGATAGGTACTTATAGGATTATTTTCCAGAGAAATCACATAATCATACTTTGGCATATCCCGTACCCAGCTATCCTTTTTCGTATCGTCCCATGGATACCAATACATTTCATAACTGCTTAACGCAGTTCTGGTTGCCATTGGCAGGCAGACCCAGTAGGGTTCCACTTCGTCCTTGATCTTCTCAAAGGTTCGCTCAATGTATTCTGTTGTAACTGTATATTGCGCTTCAAAATCCTGATGAAATACGCCGATTTTCCTATCCGGATAATAGGTTCGTTTAAAATCCAAAACCAGATTAAGCAAAAGTCCGCTGTCCTTTCCTCCGGAAAAAGAAATGTATATATTTTCAAATTCTTCAAATAGCAGATGCAGACGTTCCTGTAATGCACAATATACATCTTGCTCCATATATTCCTTTTTCATGAAAACTCCTTCATTCATAATATCACGTTTTGTCCGTTGATCAGGTTTTTGACATGGAATTACCAATTTTTTCCAATTATCATAATTAGTAATTTAGCACAACAGATTCCCAAATTCAACAAAGTACGACAGAAAATAAGGTTTTCTGCAAAAAAATAAAAGCCCTTTTCTGTTTATGAACAGAAAAAAGCTTTCATGATAAGATTTTTTTCTATTATTATGCCTGCAAGCTATCTCCGATTGACGTCTTCTTCCAGTTCCCCTGCCAACTGGATCGTATCTTCCAAGATTTTCTGAATATCATTGATATTTCCCTGATATTCCTGGGCAAATTGTCCTGCCTCCTTAATGGAAGAAAGGATAACCGTCATATGCTTCATGATCGTATCTAAAGTAAGCTTAATCTCAGCGGCGGAATTCCCACTGTCGTTTGCCAGCTTTCCCATCTCCTTTGCTACAACGGAAAAGCCTCTCCCATATTCACCACTACGGGCGGCCTCAATGGAGGCATTCAATGCCAGAATATTGGAACGAGACGCATTTCCGTCAATTCGATTTACCACCTCTACTGCATTATGTACATCTCCCTCGACATTACTGGTGATTTCATCCATATTCGTTAACAGCTTTGATAACGATTCAATCCCGCTTAAAAGTTCTTCTAAGGAACCTTGTATGTTCCCGACAGATTCCTGGAACTTTGCAATGATCTTTTCCATTTCTTCCTTCACGCCAACCGAATATGTACAAATGATACAGCCAACGACATTTCTTCCGTCCAGAACCGGCACAAGTTCTCCTTCAAATGCCTCTCCCATTACTTCCTTTGGAAGATAATTATGCCGGGCCTTGCCCGTTCTGATCACTTCATCGAAACCGCCGCTGGGATCATGAAAAGTATCCCCTACCGCCATCTGCGGTTTTGTTCCGTCCGGTACAGAAAACCCTTGCACGATACCATCTCTATCCATAACCGTAATGAATACATCATGCGCAAACATCTGTTTTATCGTTGGCAATGCTTTGACTAAATTTTCCAACTGCTTATCTGTGTCTTTATTCATACCAGTACCTCCTCCTTGTTCCCTTTATCCGCTGCTTACTTTTGTAATTAGAATTAGTCTTATTATAGCGAAAATAGCGGTAAGAATCAATGCAATCTTCTATATGTTCAGTTCATATTGATATTCCATACTGTCATCGCTTTGTCCAAAAATAAAATCTGTAAATGTTCATTGTCAAATTCATTTTCCGATACGGTAATCCCATAAGGTTTTCCACTTTCAAATCCAAACCGTGAATAGTAGCTTCCGCCCAGTAAGGCAATCCAAGAAAAACCTAATTTTTCGGCTCTTTTAATACACGCTTTCACAAGCGCAGAACCTATCCCTATATTCTGATATTCTTTTCGTACCCCTAGCGGGCCTAAAGCCAGCCCCGGAAAACTTCCTATTTTAGCTTTCGTCAGTGCATTGTAACCAACTACATTTTCTTCCTCTACCGCAATCACGCATAATTCCGGCAAATAACCATCCGATTCCAGCAAGGTTTCCGCAAACTCCCATTCGTTGAAAAAAACGTTGCTGTTTTCATGGTAAAATGCACTTTTTAATGCGTCCTTTGCTCCATGCAAATAGGAGAGTTCAAACGTCTTTATTTCCACTTACCTTTCCTCCAAATTCCCCGTTTACCGGGCAAAATATATCTCCATCCCTCGATAAAGCATACCACAAAATGGTGAATAAATCTATTGCTATCCGTCCTGCACAAAACATGTATCAAATTCCGCAAAACATATCAATAAATCTCCTATAGTGAAAACGGTCTTTTCAATTCTAATTATAAATGCTTCCTTCGGATGGAAGGGAAACCATTTTCTAAATCAGTCTCATACTTATACATCGCAGTTACGATTGTATTTGTATTCCAATTTCCTCCGTTTTTCACATGATTTAACTGATATTGTTTATAAACCATATCGAACATTTTCAAAAAATCCGCTCCTAAAGGCGGTACAACTAAGGGATTTATGATCTCTGGAAAATTCGGCATAGTCGTGAAATGCGGCTATGCCGTTTTTTCTTGCCCTTTTGTGGCTGGCGGGTCGAA